>JAGQTE010000473.1 GCA_020439175.1 Acidimicrobiales bacterium
GTGGACGTCGACCGAGGGCAGGCGCACCGGCAGCCCGTCCACGGCACGCTCGGCGGCCACCTCGGGCCGCCCGCCCCGCACGAGGCACACGTCGGTCGACGTGCCGCCCATGTCGAAGGTGACGGCGTCGGCGAACCCGTTGGCGACCGCCGCCGCGGCGCCGGCGAGCACCCCACCGGCGGGCCCCGACAGCAGCAGCCGCGCCGGCTGCTCCTCTGCGTCGGCGCCCGGCACCAGCCCGCCCGCCGACGTCATCACCAGCACCGCCGGTCCCTCGTCGCCGGCGACGAGGTGGTGCAGGTACGTACGACAGATCGGACGCAGGTAGGCGTTGGCGACGGTGGTCGCGGTCCGCTCGTACTCGCGGAACTCGGGCGCCAGCTCGTGCGACGCCGTGACGTCCCACCCCGCGGCGCGCAGCGCCCCGGCCACCGCCCGCTCGTGCCCGGGGTTGCGGTCGGCGTGCAGCAGCACCACGGCCACGGCTTCGGTCCCGTCCGGCACCTCGAACGCCGCCGCCACGTCGTCGGGTACCGGTTCGAGCTCCGATCCGTCGGCGGCGAGCCGGCCGGCGACCTCCAGCCGCCGGTGGCGCGGCACCAGCGGCTCGGGCCGATCGACCGATGCGTCGTACAACGACGGGCGATCCTGGCGGGCGATCTCGATGACGTCGGCGAAGCCGGCGGTCGTCACCAACGTCACCGCGGCGCCGGTGCGGGTCAGCAGCGCGTTCGTGGCCACCGTCGTGCCATGGGCGAGCACGTCCGGCATCGCCACCCCGGCGGCGGCGAGCTGCGCCAGCCCCTCGCGCACGGCTCGACCTGGATCGTCGGGTGTGGACGGCACCTTGGCGATGCGGCCGTCGGCCGCCACCAGGTCGGTGAAGGTCCCGCCGGTGTCGGTGCCGATGCGCGCCATCCCGCCGCCTCCGCCCGCTACGTCGCCGACGGTCGGGCGAGGCGCGCCGGGTCGATCACGACCACGGCGTCGGACCCGAGGCGGTCGCGCAGGTCGTCGAGCACGCGGGCGGTGCGGGCGTCGCGCCCGTCGTGCACCACGACGGCGGCGTCGGCGCGACGCACGAACGCCGCATCGCGCCGGGCGAGCAGCGCCGTCACCTGCGCCCGGGTCGCCGGCGCCGCCGGCTCCAGGGTGATGACGGCGTCGGCGCGCGCCAGCGCCGCGTCGAAGCGCACCTGCTCGTGCGCCGCCCACTCGGCGTGGGGTTCCGGGAACGGCAGCACGGCCGCCAGCGGCAGGCCGAGCTCCAGGGCCGCCTCGGCGCCGGACAGCTCCGAGCCCAACCGCAGGCCCGACGCCACCACCACGTCGTCACGCCCGGTGGCCGTGGCGGCCAAGGCGCCGGCGATGGCGGTGCGCACGGCGTCGGCGAGCGCAGCGTGCTCGTCGAGCCCCAGGGCGTCGGGACGCAGGCCCGTGACCACCACGACGAAGCCCTCGAGGGCGTCGAGCCCGGCCCCGTCGGGCGTCGGCTCGTCGGTCCCCGAGCCCGCCGCTGCGGCGGTCGTGGCGGCCGCCGGGTCACCGGAGCCCGACCGGCCGGCCTGGGTCTTGGCCGCCTCGACCGCCAGCGCGTCGACCCGGTCGTTCATCGGGTCGCCGGAGTGGCCCTTCACCCAGCGGAACGTGACGTTGCCCAGCTCGAGCACCCGGTCGATCAGCGGCTCCCACAGGTCGCGGTTGGCGACGGGCTTGCGTTGGCTGTTGACCCAGCCCCGCCGGTGCCAGCCGTCGTACCAACGGTCCCGGAAGCAGTTGACGACGTAGGTCGAGTCGCTCACGACCTCGAGCGGGCGCGCCGGATCGCCGAGGACGCGCACGGCGTCGAGGGCGGCCTCGATCTCCATGCGCTGGTTGGTCGTGCTCGCCGCCGGGCCGGACGCGTAGGGACCGTCGGGCACGGCCCAGGCCCAGCCCCCGGGTCCCGGGTTCCCCGAACAGGCGCCGTCGGTGTAGACGACGAGCGGGTCGGCGGCGGTCATGCGCTCCCGATGAGCGCCTCGAGCGCGTCGGCGCTCGGCGCGAAGTAGTACGAGGCCGTCACCGGCGTCGAGAAGTCGGTCAGCCGGTCGCGGACCCCGTCGTCGCCGAGCCCGAACATCCGGGTCAGCATCAGGTCGTAGCGGCGCAGGTCGGCCGAGAAGGCCACGAAGTACAGGCCGTGCTCGGAGGCGGTGCCCCACGGCGTCGACCGCCGGAAGATCTCGAGCTCCTCGCCGTCGTCGTCGTCGATCTCCACCCGGGCGATGTGGGCGTTCGCCGGCTTGGTGGCATCGTCCATCTCGACGCTGTCGGGCTTGGACCGACCGAACACCCGCTCCTGCTCGGCGACCGGCAGGGCGTCGAACGACGCCAGGTCGTGCACCCAGGTCATGGCGATGACGAACGTGCCGCCGGCACACGGGGAGCCCTCGGGGATCAGCGCCACCTCCGGCGCCTCGTCGAGGCCGGGGTTGGCGGTGCCGTCGATGAAGCCGGTGAGGTCGCGGCTGTCGAGGTACATGAACGACGGTCGGTCGACGGCGACGGTGGCGACGGGCGCCATGGCGGCGACGATGGCGCGCGCCGCGTGCAGCACCGTGTCACGACCGGTGCCGTGGGCGAAGACCCACACGTCGTGCTGGGTGGCCGGCACCCCGTGCCCATCGGTCCCCTCGATCGGATCGAACGGTCGCAGCCCGTCCGGCTGCTCGTCCCCGAAGCGCGCCCAGGTGCCCGCCCCGAAGCCGACGACGAGGTTGACCGAGCCGAGCCCCCGGGCCTCGTGGACCCCCGCCAGCGCCGTGGCGAGCGCGGCGCGATCGACGTCGGGGCGCAGGTCGAACTCGAGGTGGTAGTGGTCGCGCGTGCCGACCGCGAAGAGCCCTGGCTGGTGGTTCATGCCCGATGTTCCTACCAGCCTCAGCGGGCGATCGCATCCGCCGGCAGCCGATCAGTGCGCCAGGCGCAACCCCGGACGCGGCCAGGTCAGCTCGATCAGGCGGCCGCTCGACGAGCACGTCACATAGGCGGTGCGCAGCTCCGGGTCGGCGCCCGCCCGGTCGCCGAAGCAGATGTTGGTCGTGAGGGCGTCGCCGGTCGGGATGAGCTGGGCCGACGACCCGTCGGGCGCCACGGCGGTGATGCCGCCGTCGCCGATGGTCGCCACGCAGATCCAACCGTCGCCGTCGACCGCCAGCGAGTCGAACAGCTGCCCCTCGGCTGCGGCGAACACCAGGCGCTTGGA
>JAGQTE010000474.1 GCA_020439175.1 Acidimicrobiales bacterium
CCGCTGCCCGTCCGCACGCTCGAGCCGCCCGAGCTGGTCGACGTCCTGCGGCGTCTCGGCCTGCGCACCCTCGGCGACCTGGCGGCGCTCGACGCCGCCGACGTGGTGGCGCGCTTCGGCGTGGACGGGCAACGGGCGCACCGGCTCGCCGCCGGGCTCGACGAGCATCCGCCGGCGACGACCGACCCGCCGGCCGACCTCGTCGTCGCCGCCGAGCTCGATCCGCCGGCCGAGCGGGTCGACACGGCGGCCTTCACGGCCAAGGTCCTCGCCGACGAGCTGCTCGCCGGGTTGGAGCGCCTGGCCCTGACATGCACCCGCGTCGCGGTGTTCGCCGAGACCGAGCACGGCGAGACGATCGAGCGGCTGTGGCGGCACGAGGGCGGGCTCGACGCCGCCGCCCTCACCGACCGGGTGCGCTGGCAGCTCGACGGGTGGCTCAACGGCTCGGCGGCGCGGCGGCCGACCAGCGGCATCGCGCTGCTGCGCCTCGCCCCCGACGAGGTCATCCCCGCCGTCGGCCGCCAGCTGGGGTTCTGGGGCGCCGAGGCGGCGGCGGCCGATCGGGCGGCCCGGGCGCTGGCGCGGGTGCAGGGCCTGCTCGGCGCCGACGCGGCGCGCGTCCCCGAGTGGGTGGGCGGCCGGGGTCCGGGCGATCAGGTGCGGCTGGTGCCGGCGCACGCCGTCGACCTGGCGTCGTCGAGCCGGGCGACGACGCCGGCGACGTTGCCTGCCCCCTGGCCCGGCCAGGTGCCGCCGCCGTCGCCGGCGAACGTGCACCCGACGCCCATCCCGGCGATGCTCGTCGACGTCGACGGCGCACCGGTGCAGGTCAGCGGCCGAGGCATGGCCAGCGCCGCACCCGCCCGGCTGGCCATCGGCGTCGAGGGGACCGGGCGCGGTGACGCCCCGCCGGTGCCGGCGGGCGCCTGGCGCGACGTCGTGGCGTGGGCAGGGCCGTGGCCGTGTGAGGAGCGGTGGTGGGACGAGGCGTCGCGGCGCCGCCGCGCCCGGGTGCAGGTCGTCACCGACGAGGCGCACGCCCACCTCGTCGTCCTCGAGGGCGGCCGCTGGTGGATCGAGGCCACCTACGACTGACGTGCCGAACGCAGGAGGCGTCCGCCAGGGAGACGGACCGGGCGACGACACTGGTCGCCGTGCGCGCTGCGGACCACGGGAACGACGGGAACGACGGGAACGACGGGAACGACGGGAACGACGAGGATCTCGGGCGGCGGCGGGCCGCCACCGAGAACTGGCTGATCGGCCAGGGCGTGCCGCACTTCATCGTCGACTACAACGCCCGGCGCGACATCTTCACCCGCGCCGCGCTGCCGCTGACGCTCATCTTCATCCTCGAGCTGCTCAACGGCATCAACGTCGAGACCTTCGACTGGCAGCACAACCTGGCGGCAGGTGTCGCCGGCGTCGCCATCGGCGTCGGCATCTTCGCCCTGATCAACACGCTGCGGGGGCGGCCGGCCTTCCGGCGACCCGACAGCATCGGGGCCATCGAGCTCGGCGTGTTCGTCCTCGTCCCGCCGATCGTGCCGCTGCTGTTCGATCAGCCCCGCCAGGCCATCGTCACGCTCGGCGCCAACCTCGTCCTGCTCGGTGCGGTGTACCTGATCACCAGCTACGGCCTGCCCGCCATCGTCGTGTGGGCGTTGCGTCAGGCGGGCGCGCAGCTGCGCAACATCACCAACCTCATGGCGCGGTCGCTGCCGTTGCTGTTGCTGTTCACCATGTTCATGTTCCTCAACGCCGAGGTGTGGAAGGTCACCGACGACATCCCGCAGAGCTTCTTCATCGCCGTGCTGGCCCTGCTGGTCGTGGTCGGCTCGGCGTTCGTGCTGCTGCGCATGCCGACCGAGCTCGCCGACCTCGGCGCCTTCGGCAGCTGGGACGACGCCCGGGCTGACGCCGCCGACACGCCGGTGCTCGCGCTCGTCGGCGCGCCCGACGACGCCGCGCCCGGCGCTGGCGTGGTGCTCGTCGAACCGCCGGACGTGGCCGACCTCGATCGACGTGAACGCCTCAACGTCACGTTCGTGCTGTTCTTCACCCAGGCCGTGCAGATCCTGATCGTGACGACGCTGATCTTCGTCTTCTACGTGGTGTTCGGCCTGTTCTCGGTCATCCCGACGACGATCGAGCAGTGGACCGGCTCGACCGACCTCGAGACGATCCTCGACCTGCCGGCGTTGGGTGGCGAGATCGTGCTCACCTGGGAGCTCGTGCGCACGGCGCTGTTCATCGCCGCCGTCGCCGGGCTGCAGTTCACCGTCGCCGCCCTGACCGACGAGAGCTACCGCACCACGTTCTACGAGCGCATCACCGACCGCATCCGGGTGACGCTGGCGGTGCGGGCGCTGTACCGGGCGGTCGTGGATCGCGCCGCCACGACCCCGGTGGCAGGCTGAGTCGATGGGCGACGCGCGCTACGACGCCATCGGGCACGGCTACGCCGCCAACCGGCGCGAGGACCCGGAGCTGCGCGCCCGCATCTGGGCGGCGCTCGGCGACAGCCGGACCGTGGTCAACGTCGGTGCCGGTGCCGGCTCGTACGAGCCGCCCGACCGCCACGTCATCGCCGTCGAGCCGAGCGACGTGATGGCGGCCCAGCGGTCGGCCGACCGGGTCCCGGCCCTGCGGGGATCGGCGACGCCGCTGCCGTTGCGCGACGACGCCGTCGATGCCGCGATGGCCATCTTGACCATCCACCACTGGGACGACGAGGCGGAGGCAGGGGTGCGCGAGCTGCGGCGGGTGGCGCGCGGCCCGGTCGTCATCGTGACGTTCGACGCGTCGGTGAGCGCCGAGATGTGGCTGCTGGCCGACTACGCCCCGGAGATGACGGCGCTCGACGCCAGCTTCCCGTCGATGGACGAGCTGGCGTCGTGGCTCGGCGGGACGGTGCAGGTCGAGCCGATCCTCACGGGGCGCGACACGCCGGACTGGACGCTGGCGTCGTTCTGGGCGCATCCGGAGCGGGTGCTCGACCCGGCGGCGCGCGCCGCCACGTCGGGCTTCGCCCGGCTCGATCCCGAGGTGTGCGCCCGGGTCGTCGCCGACGTCGAGCGCGACCTGCACGACGGCACCTGGGACGCCCGGCACGGCGAGCTGCGCACCCTCGCCGCCTACGACGCCGGCATGCGCCTGGTCGTCGCCCGCCCGTAGCGCCAACCGAGAGCGAACACGCGTTCGACAGACGAACAGGTGTTCGCTACCCTCCGGGCGTGAGCTGGTTCAACCCCCCGATCTCCTGGTCCGAGATCGAGCGTCGGCTCTCGGACCGTCCCCCTGCGGGCCGCCCCCAACCGGCGGACCGCTCCCGCTACCCCGGAGCCGACGGCGGTGACAGCCCGGCCTGGTCGAACAAGCGCCAGGCCTATGAGCCACCGTCGGACAGGGGAGCGGCAGCCCGGGGACCGGCAGACGGGGGACGGGGCGGCGACGGGCACACGGGCTCGCCGCCCCGCCGGACCGGCTCGGTGCCCTACGCCGAGCTGCACTGCCACTCCAACTTCTCGTTCCTCGACGGGGCCAGCCATCCCGAGGAGTTGGCGGAGGAGGCCGACCGCCTCGGCCTCGAGGCGCTGGCGCTGACCGACCACGACGGCTGCTACGGCATCGTCCGCTTCGCCGAGGCGGCGCGCGCCCTGGGGCTGCCGACCGTGTTCGGCTCCGAGCTCACGCTCGGCCGCACGGCGCCGCAGCCCGGCGTCGCCGACCCGGGTGTCCCCGAACCCGGCACCCCCGGGGCGCCGCGCGCCACCCGCGGCAGACGGGCCGGCCAGGTGGCGCTGGCCGGGCTGGACCTCGCCCCCGGCCTGCCCGACCCGGGCAGATGCCTCGCCGGCGAGACCCACCTGGTGGTGCTGGCGCGCGACCCGCGCGGCTACGCCTTGTTGGCGCGCGCCGCCTCCGAGGCGCAGCTGCGCGGCA
>JAGQTE010000475.1 GCA_020439175.1 Acidimicrobiales bacterium
CCAAGGTCGTGACCGACCGCGACGGCGTCCGCCAGGCGTTCGCGCTCGGCCGGCACCTGGCCCGCCTGCGCCGCTCGGCCGCCGGGCTCGGGCTCGACGTCCCGGTCGACGACGAGACCCTGCGCCGGGCCGTGCGTGCGCTCCTCGACGCCAACCCCGACGACGGCCGTCTCCGGATCACGGTGACGGGTGGGCACGGGCCCTTGGGGTCGGGGCGCGGCGACGGTCCGCCCACGGTGCTCGTGGCGTCGGCGCCGGTGCCGGCGTGGGGTGGGTCGGCGGCGGTCGTGACCGTCCCGTGGCGCCGCAACGAGCACAGCCCGGTCGCCGGCCTCAAGACGACGAGCTATGCCGAGAACGTGGTGGCGCTGCGCGCTGCGCACGACGCCGGCGCCGACGAGGCCATCTTCGCCAACACCGCCGGGATGCTGTGCGAGGGGACGGGCTCGAACATCTTCGTGGTGCACGAGGGCGAGCTCGTCACGCCGCCGTTGTCGGCGGGCTGCCTGGCGGGCATCGTGCGCGAGCTGGTGCTGGAGGTCGCCGGCGCCACCGAGCGCGACCTGCCGATCGAGGTCCTCGCCGACGTGACGGAGGCGTTCCTGACGTCGAGCACGCGCGACGTGCAGCCGATCGACACCATCGACGGTCGCGCCCTGACCCCGGTGCCCGGCGCGCGCACGGCGGACGCCGCGGCGGCGTTGGCGGCGCTCGAAGCCGCAGACGTCGATCCGTAGCGCCGTCGCCGTCAGCCCGGGTGCCGCCCCGACGCCACGGCGAGCAACCGCTTGGCCTTCAGCTCGGTCTCGGCCCACTCGCCGAGCGGGTCCGAGTCCCAGGTGATGCCACCGCCGGTGCCGAGGTGCAGCTGGTCGTCGGCGATCCAGAACGTGCGGATGGCGACGTTGAGGTCCCCGGCGCGCCGATCGGCGTCGACCCATCCGACGGCGCCGCAGTAGACGCCGCGCGGCCCGGACTCGAGCCGAGCGATGTGCTCGAGCGCCGCCAGCTTGGGTGCCCCCGTGACCGAGCCGGGCGGGAAGGTGGCCTCGATGGCGTCGGCCCACCCGGCGCCATCCCGCAGGCGGCCCGTGACGGTGCTGACCAGGTGCACCAACCCGGGATGCTCCTCGACCGCGCACAGGTCCGGCACCTCGACGGTGCCCCAGTCGCAGACCCGTCCCAGGTCGTTGCGGACGAGATCGACGATCATCACGTTCTCGGCCCGGTCCTTGGCGAGGAACGCGTCCGCGGTGGCGGCGGTGCCCTTGATCGGCGACGACGACACGAGGTCGCCGCGGCGGGACAGGAACCGCTCGGGCGAGGCGGAGGCGACGTGCACGCCCTGGTCCGGCAGCCGGACGACGGCGCTGAACGGCGCCGGGTTGCCGAGCGCCAGCGCGGCGCCGAGGGCGGCGATGTCGGTCGATCCGCCGAGCGCGGCGGCGCGGGCGTGGTCCAACGGCGCCGAGAGTCGACGGGTCAGGTTCACCTGGTACACGTCGCCCGCCGCGATGGCGGCACGGATGGCATCGACCCCCGTCGCGAAGGCGGCGCGGTCGAGGCTGGTGCGCCACTCGTCGAGCGCCGGGCCGACCCAGGGCCGTCCGGGCCACGGGCGCGCCGGGCGCACCTCGGCGAAGCGGGCGCACACCGGTGCGCCGTCGAAGGGCAGCACGACCGCCCAGAACCCCTGGCTGTCGAGCGCGGCGAGGTCGTCGGTGACATCGAGCAGGCCGGTCGCGAGGCGGTCGCCGACGACGGCGAGCGGCGGCGCCGAGTCGTCGGACGGCGGTGGGACCACGACGGCCAGCGTACGATCCCCTCCGATGGCAGCCGAACTGAACGAGACACAACTGGCACTGCGCGCCATGGTGCGCGAGTTCGCCCGGGACCGCGTGGCGCCCCACGCCGAGGCATGGGACCGCGACCACACGTTCCCGGTCGACGTCGTGCGCGAGATGGGCGACCTCGGGTTGTTCGGGATCCCGTTCCCCGAGGCCTACGGCGGCGGCGACGGCGACCTGACGACGCTGTGCATCGCCATCGAGGAGCTGGCCAAGGTCGACCAGTCGATCGCCATCACGCTCGAGGCGGCGGTCGGGCTCGCCGCCAACCCCATCTTCCAGTTCGGCAGCGAGGCGCAGCGCCAGCGCTGGCTGCCCGACCTCGTCGCCGGCCGGGCGCTCGGCGGGTTCGGGCTCACCGAGCCCGACGCCGGGTCCGACGCCGGCGGCACGCGCACCAAGGCGGTCATCGACCCCGACACCGACGAGTGGGTCATCGACGGCACGAAGGCGTTCATCACCAACTCGGGCACGGAGATCACCTCGCTGGTGATCGTCACCGCCGTGACCGGCACGGCGGCCGGGCGCCCGGAGATCTCCTCGATCATCGTGCCGGCCGGCACCCCGGGGCTGATCGTCGAACCGCCGTACCGCAAGATGGGCTGGCACGCGTCGGACACGCACGGCCTGACGCTCAGCGAGTGCCGGGTGCCGCGCGATCACGTCCTCGGCGAGGAGGGACGAGGGTTCGCCCAGTTCCTGGCCACGCTCGACGACGGCCGCATCGCCATCGCCGCCCTCGCCCTCGGGGTCATCGAGTGCTGCCTCGAGGAGGCGACGCGCTACGCCAACGACCGGATCGCCTTCGGCCGTCCGATCGGCGCCAACCAGGGCGTGGCGTTCAAGGTGGCCGACCTCGCCGTCATGGCGGCCGCCGCCCGGGCGCTGGTGTACGACGCCGCCGCCCTGCGCGACGCCGGGAAGCCGTTCAAGAAGGAGGCGGCCATCGCCAAGCTCTACGCCTGTGAGGCGGCCGTCACGGCCACCCGGGAGGCCACGCAGATCTTCGGCGGTGCCGGGTTCATGGACGAGACGCTGGTGGCCCGCCAGTACCGCGACGCCAAGATCCTCGAGATCGGCGAGGGCACCAGCGAGGTGCAACGCCTCGTGATCGGCCGCGCCCTGGGTCTGCCGGTCACGTGACGAGCCGCAGCGCCTCGTCGTGGCAAACCCAGCCGTAGCACCAACCAGGAGAGACCGACGACGACGGCGCCACGGCCACCCGCCAGCCTAGGCCCGGCGGGTGTGCTGCCGGTCGCGGCGGGGGCGCTGGTACCTTGCTACGCCGTGTCGAGCGGTAGGACCACCGGGCAGAAGGCCCTGATCGGCGTCAACATCGTCCTGGTGATCGGGTGCCTGGCGGCGGCCGCCGGGCTGGCGTACTTCCGGCGGTCGGCGCTGGAGATCGTTCGGGTGCCGATCGCGGACGCCGGGACCGGCTTCGCCGAGACGGCGTCGCCGACCGAGCCCCGCAACTTCCTGCTGGTGGGCGTGGACGACTCCGAGGGCCTCGACCCCGACGATCCGGTGCTGCGCGGCCGCGACGGCACCAAGAACACCGACACGATCATGATCATGCGGGTCGACCCCGTCCTGCACAAGGCGATGATCCTGTCGCTGCCGCGGGACCTGTGGGTGGCCATCCCGCCCGCCAAGCAGCCGAACGGGCGCATCAACGAGGCCCTCGCCACCGGCGGCGCCACCAAGCTCGTCGAGACCATCGAGACCAGCCTGGACATCCCGATCGACCACTACGCCGAGGTGAGCTTCGCCGGGTTCAAGCAGATCGTGGACCAGCTCGGCGGCGTGCCCGTCTACTTCCCGTGGCAGGCGCGCGATCAGGCCACCGGCCTCTTCCAGTACGACCCGGGGTGCGTCACGCTCGAGGGCGATCAGGCGCTGGCCTACGTACGGTCCCGCCACTTCGAGATCTACGACGAGGACAAGGGCTACTGGGTCGAGGACTCGACGAACGACCTGGGCCGCATCCAGCGCCAGCAGGAGTTCGTGCGCACCGCCATGCAGCGCGCCATCGACAAGGGCGCCCGCAACCCGGTCACGCTGGCCGGCCTCGTCAACGCCTCGACCGACGCCGTGGCGCTCGACGACCAGATCACCATCGCCGAGATCATCGCCCTCGGCGAGGAGATGCGCGAGTTCGACCCGGCGGACCTGCAGGTGTTCCAGCCGCCGGTCAGCGGGTTCACCACCGGCGGCGGCGCTGCCGTCCTGCGGCTCGACGAGCGGGCGGCGCAGCCGATCTTCGACCTGTTCCGTGGCGTCAACCCCTTCGAGGACCCGCGGGCGCTGGTGCGGGTGGAGGTGCTCAACGGCACCGGCACGATCGGCCAGGGCAAGGCGGTGGGGGAGGACCTCGCCGAGCTGGGGTTCTCGTGGGCGCAGTCGTTCGACGACTCGAGCTTCGACCACGAGCGCACGATCATCCGCTACGCCACGCCCGACGACCTCGTCGCCGCCGTGCTGCTGGCCCGCTACCTCGACATCGATCCCGTCTTCGAGCAGGGCGCCATGCGCTCGGCGGAGGCCCGGGTGGCCCTCGTGCTCGGGGACGAGTTCACCGGCTTCCGCGCCGAACCTCGTCCGATCGAGGACTTCGCCGACGTCCTGCCGCCCGAGGTGCTCGCCGCCGAGACCACCGTCGCTGTCACCGAGGACTCGACGACGGACGAGGCCGTCGAGAGCACCAGCACGACAGTGGCGCCGACGACCTCGTCGATCGACGCCTTCCTGCCCGGCGTGCCCGAGGGCGAGGAGTGCCGGTAGCTCCGATGCCAACGGGTAGCATGTCGCTTCGTCCCCACGGCAGCGACCGGGGATTCGACCAAGCCGTCAACCCCACCCGGAGCTCATGGGAACCATCGCCGTCATCGGAGCTGGATACGTCGGACTGACCACGGCGGTGTGCTTCGCGCACCTCGGCCACGAGGTCATCTGTGCCGACATCGATGAGCGGCGGGTGCAGCGCCTGTCGCGGGGCGAGGTGCCGATCCTGGAGCAGGGCCTCGAGGAGCTGCTCGCCGAGGGCATCAAGTCGGGGCGCCTGCGCTTCGTCGTCGGTGCTCCCACGGCGGCGCGAGACGCCGAGTTCATCTACCTGTGCGTGCCGACGCCCCAGGGCGACGACGGGTCGGCGGACATGACCTACATCGAGACGGCGGCGCGCGAGGTCGCCCCCGTGCTCGTGCCGGACGCCGTCGTGATCAACAAGTCGACGGTGCCGGTCGGCAGCACGCGCCTGGTGGAGCGGGCGCTCGGCCGCAGCGACGTCCACGTCGTGTCGAACCCGGAGTTCCTGCGGGAAGGCTCGGCGATCCACGACTTCTTGAACCCCGACCGGGTGGTCATCGGCAGCGACGACCAGGCCGCCGCCATCCGGGTCGCGGCGCTCTACATCGGCGTGCGGGCCCCGCTGATGGTCACCGACCCGGCCTCGGCCGAGACGATCAAGTACGCCTCGAACGCCTTCCTCGCCACGAAGCTGTCGTTCGTCAACGCCGTCGCCGCCGTGTGCGAGGCCGTCGGGGCCGACGTCAACGACGTGATGCTGGGCATGGGCTACGACCGCCGCATCGGCCAGGAGTTCCTGCGGCCCGGTCCCGGCTGGGGTGGGTCGTGCTTCCCGAAGGACACGCGGGCGCTGATCCGCATCGCCGAGGACGGTGGGTACGACTTCGAGCTGCTCAAGGGCGTCCTCGCCGTCAACGACGAGCAGTTCGAGCGCGTCGTCGACAAGATCGAGGCGCTCGCCGGAGGCGACGTGTCCGGCCGGACGCTGGCGGTGTGGGGGTTGACCTTCAAGGCCAACACCGACGACACCCGCGAGTCGCCGGCCCTCGAGATCGTGCGCCGCCTGCTCGAGCGCGGCGCCGTCGTGCGGGCCTACGACCCCGCCATCTCCAGCACGCCCCCCGACGCCGAGGGCCTCGAGGTCGTCGAGGACCCGTACGCCGCCTGCGACGGCGCCGTGGTGCTGAGCGTGCTCACCGAGTGGGACGAGTTCAAGTGGCTCGACCTCGACAAGGTCGGCGAGGTGATGGCCGAGCGCGCCGTGCTCGACGGCCGCAACCTGCTCGACCGGTCGGCGCTGCTGCGGCGGGAGTTCACCTACCAGGGCATCGGGCGCAGCTGATGGCGCGCGTCGTGCTCACCGGCGGCGCCGGGTTCGTCGGGTCCCACCTGTGCGATGCCCTGCTGGCACGGGGCGATGAGGTCGTCGCCATCGACAACTTCTGCACCGGCCGCAAGGCCAACGTCGCCCACCTCGACGGCCACGACGGCTTCCGTCTGCTGGAAGCCGACGTCAGCGCCGGCCTGCCCGACGTGGGTGGCCCCGTCGACGCCGTGCTGCACTTCGCCAGTCCGGCCAGCCCGAAGGACTACCTGGCGCTCCCGGTCGAGACCTTGCTGGTCGGCAGCGCCGGGACCCATGCGGCGTTGGAGCTGGCGCGCACGCACGGGGCGCGCTTCATGATCGCCTCCACGAGCGAGGTGTACGGCGACCCGCTCGTGCATCCCCAGCCCGAGGGCTACTGGGGCAACGTGAACTCGGTCGGTCCGCGCAGCTGCTACGACGAGGCCAAGCGGTACGCCGAGGCCGCCACCATGGCCTACCACCGGGCGCACGGCGTCGACGTGCGGGTGCTGCGCATCTTCAACACCTACGGCCCGCGGATGCAGGTCGACGACGGACGGGTGGTCAGCAACTTCTTGACCCAGGCGCTGCGGGGCGTGCCGCTGACCATCTACGGCGACGGCACGCAGACCCGCAGCTTCTGCTACGTCGCCGACGAGGTGGCGGGCATCCTCGCGCTGCTCGACGGACCGCTGATCGGTCCGGTCAACATCGGCAACCCCGGCGAGTTCACCATGCTCGAGCTGGCGACGCTGGTGCTCGAGCTCACGGGGTCGTCATCACCGCTGGTCCATGAACCGCTGCCGACGGACGATCCCAAGCAGCGACGGCCCGACATCGGCGTGGCGCGCGACACGCTCGGCTGGGAGCCGACGATCTCGCTGCGCGAAGGCCTCGAGCGGTCGATCCCGTACTTCCGCACCGAGCTCGGACTGGACTGAACCCGCCGCCGGCGCTGCCGCTCACCGGTCGCGGGCTTCGGCCTCGTCGCGGTGCGCCAGGTACCAGTCGATGGTGCGCCGGAGCCCGTCCTCGAACGGCGTCGAGGCCCGGAAGCCGAACCGGTCCTGCGCCCGACTGGCGTCCACGCCCCGCCGGGGCTGCCCGTCGGGCTTGGACGTGTCCCAGCGGATCTCCCCGGTGAACCCGACCAGGTCGACGATGATCTCGACCAGCTCCTTGATGGCGAGCTCGCTGTCCGAGCCGAGGTTGACCGGGTCGCCGTCGTCGTAGCGCTCGGCAGCCAGCAGGATGCCGTCCGCGGCGTCGTCGACGTAGAGGAACTCGCGGCTGGCCGACCCGGTGCCCCAGACCTCGATGTGGTCGTCCCCGGCCTCGGTCGCCTCCACCGCCTTCTTGATCAGCGCCGGGATCACGTGGCTGACCGCGGCGTTGAACTTGTCGCGCGGCCCGTAGAGGTTGGTCGGCATCAGGTAGATGGCGTGCTGGCCGTACTGCTCACGGTTGGCCTGGAGCTGCACCAGCTGCGCCAGCTTGGCGATGCCGTACGGGGCGTTCGTCTCCTCCGGGTACCCCTGCCACAGCGAGTCCTCGCGGAACGGCACGGGCGTGATCTTGGGGTAGGAGCAGATGGTGCCGACCATGACCGTCTTGGGGGTCTCGGTGCGCCGGGCGACGTCGAGCACGTAGGTGCCCATCAGGAGGTTGTCCAGGTACAGGTCGGCCGGTCGCGCCATGTTGGCGCCGATGCCACCGACGCGTGCTGCCAGGTGGATGACCAGGTCCGGTCGGTGCTCGGCGAACATCGCCTCGACCTCGTCGAGCAGGCGCAGATCGTGGTCGGCGCTCGACGGCGTGACCACCGTCGCCGCCCCTCGGCGTGCCAGGCCGTCGACGACGGCCCGACCGAGGAAGCCGCTGGCGCCGGTGACGAGCACGCGACGAGACGACCAGAACGCGGGGTCCCACTGCGACATGCGGTCGAGGTTACCGGGCGCCGCCGCGGGCCTGCGGACACCGGCACGTCGGGTCCGGTCTGCCAGACTCCACGCCGATGCCCGTCCCTCTGCGCGTCGCCGTGACCCTCGAGCAGTGCTGGCACCGGGTGCCCGGTGGCACCGCGACGTCGGCCCTGCGCTCGACGGCCGCGCTGGCGGCGCGGCGCGACGTGGAGGTCGTGGGCGTGGCGGCGCGCCACGACGGCCCGCCGCCCGAGGACCTCCGGCCGACGGTGCCGGTCCGCCACGTCCCCCTGCCGCGGGCAGCGATGTACGAGTCGTGGCACCTGCTGCACCAGCCGCGCATCGAGCGCACCACCGGCCCGGTCGATGTGGTGCACGCCACGGGCATGGCCGTGCCGCCCACGGCGGCGCCGCTGGTCGTCACCGTGCACGATCTCGCCTTCCTCCACGACCCGACCCAGTTCACTCGGCGAGGCGTGCGCTTCTTCCACCAGGCCATCGAGCTGGCCCGCCGGTCGGCGTCGCTGGTCGTGTGCCCGTCGGAGGCGACGATGGCCGACTGCGTGGCGCACGGCTTCGACCCGGATCGGCTCCGGCTCGTGCCGTGGGGCGTCGATGCCGACCAGGCGACCGATGAGGCCGTCGACCGTGTCCGCGCCGCGCACGGGCTCGCCCGCCGCTACGTGTTGTGGGTCGGCACGATCGAGCCCCGCAAGAACCTCGAGACGCTGCTCGATGCCTTCGGTCGGGTCGACCCGGACGTCGACCTGGTCCTGGCCGGTCCGTCCGGTTGGCACACGGACCTGGCGGCGCGACTCGAGCGACTCGGGCCTCGCGCCCGCGCCCTGGGCTTCGTGCCGGCGAACGATCTGCCGGCCCTGATGGCCGGTGCGGACGTGTTGTGCTACCCGAGCGTGCGGGAGGGCTTCGGCATGCCGGTGCTCGAGGCGATGGCCCAGACGACGGCCATCGTCACCTCCGCGGGGACGGCGATGGCCGAGCTGGTGGCGCCGCCGGCGTCCGCTCCCGCGGGCGTGCTCGTCGATCCGACCGATGCCGTCGCCCTCGGGCACGAGCTCAACCGGGTGCTCGGCGACGACGCCCTGCGGGCCGCCTACGGCGTCGCCGGGCGGGCGCTCGCCGAGGGGCGGTCGTGGGAGCGCACCGCCGGCGCCCTCGTCGAGTGCTATCGGGAGGCGACCCAGCTCGAGCTGGTGGCGCCCGCTCGCCGCACCGGTCCCGCCCCGCGCTCGTCCCCCGGACGCCGCAGCGCCGCCGCCCGCGCCGCGCGCAACGGTGTGGCGCGCATCGGCTGGAACCTGCTGTGGCTCGACCCCGGCGTCGTCGGCGGGAGCGAGGAGTACACGGTGCGGTTGCTCGACGCCCTGCTCGACGAGGCGCCGCCCGACCTGCGGATCACCGCCTTCGTGAACCGCAACCTGCTGGCCGCGTACCCGGCCCTGTGGGATCGCCTCGACACCGTCGTGGCGCCGGTGTCGGGATCGAGCCGCATCGCCCGCATCGCCGCCGAGTCGACCTGGCTCGCCTACGAGCTCGACCGGCGCGACATCACCTTGACCCACCACCTGGGCGGGACCGTGCCGGTCCTGCGTCGCGGCCCGGTCGTCGTGACGATCCACGATCTCCAGCCGCTCGCCATGCCGGAGCACTTCCGGCGGCTCAAGCGGGCCTACATCCACCGGGCGCTGCCGTTCGCCGTGCGGCACGCGTCGCGCATCGTGACCCTCACCGACTACACGCGCGCCGACATCGTGGCCCGCCTGGGCGCCCGGCGAGAACAGGTGGCGCTCGTCCCGTCGGGCATCGACGTGCCCGCCGAGGCGCCCACCCCGGCCGAGATCGACGCCGTGCTGGCCCGCTACGAGCTGGTCGACCGCCCGTTCTTCGTGTACCCGGCCATCACCTACCCGCACAAGAACCACGCCACCCTGCTGCACGCCTTCGCCGGGGTGCTGCGCCACCGGTCCGACGCCGTGCTGGTGCTCACGAGCGGCGCGGCGCAGAGCGAGCCCGACATCCGGGCGACCGCCGACCGCCTCGGCATCCGCCACGCGCTGCGCCGACCGGGCCGGATCCCACGGGGGGATCTGGACACGCTCTACTGGGCGGCGACGGGGCTGGTCTTCCCGTCACGGTTCGAGGGCTTCGGGTTGCCGGTGCTCGAGGCGATGGCCCGCCGGTGCCCCGTGGTCGCCGCCGCCACCACGGCGCTGCCCGAGGTCGTGGGCGATGCCGGCATGCTCGTGGCGCCGCTCGACGCCGCCGGGTGGCGTGATGCCATGTGCACCTTGCTCGACGACCCGGCACTGGGGGACCGGCTGCGTGCCGCCGGGGTGGCACGGGCGCGGGCCTACGGTTGGTCGCGCGCCGTCGACCAGCTGTGCGCCGTGTACCGGGAGGAGGTGGCTGGGCTGTGAGGATCGCCGTGCTCTGCCCGCACCTGGCGCCGGACCTGGCGCCGACCGGCGTGGTGATGACCTCGATCGCCGCCGAGCTGGCGGCGCGCGGCCACGAGCTGCACATCATCACGTCGCTGCCGTGGTACGTGGATCACGCCGTCGAGCCGGGCTGGGACGGGCGGCTCGTGCGCCACGACGACCAGCCGTGGGGCCGGGTCACGCGCGTCCATCCGTTCCCGACCGACAAGGCGAACATCCCGGCCCGCGCGCTGGCCTTCGGCGGCTTCACGGCCCTCGCCACCGTCGAAGGCCTGCTGGCGCGCCGCCGCCCCGACGTGGTGCTGGCGATGTCGCCGCCCCTGACGCTGGGCCCCGCGGGCGCCGTGGTGGCCCGGGCCCGGCGGGTGCCGTTCGTGTTCAACATCCAAGACGTCTTCCCCGACGTCGCCATCGAGGTCGGGGCCCTGGCCAACCCCACGGCGATCGCCGCGGCGCAGCGCCTGGAGCGCGCCAGCTACCTGGCGGCGGACGCCGTCACGGTCCTCAGCGACGACCTGGCCGACAACGTCCGGGCCAAGGTGGGGCCGGCCGCCGCCGACCGCGTGCGGGTCATCCCCAACTTCGTGGACACGCAGCGCATCCGTCCGGCGAGCCGCGACAACGCCTACCGCCGCGAGTTCGGGCTCGAGGGTCGACGGGTGGTGATGTACGCCGGGAACCTCGGGTTCTCGCAGTCGGTGGAGCTCCTGCTCGACGCGGCGCGGGCGTTCGCCGACGATCCGGACCTGGGAGACGTCGTCGCCGTGGTGAACGGGGGAGGGTCGCGTCGCCACGAGCTCGAGGCCCGCGCCGCCGGCCTCGACAACGTCCGCTTCGTCGACCTGCAGCCGGCGGCTCGCCTGCCCGAGGTCCTCGCCGCCGCCGACGTCCACACGGTGCTGCTCCGGCGCGGGCTCGCCCGTTCGAGCGTGCCGTCCAAGCTCTACAGCATCCTGGCGGCGGGGCGACCGGTCCTGGCCAGCGTCGACGCCGGCACCGAGGTGGCGACCACGATCGAACGGGCGGGGGCCGGGATCTCGGTGGCGCCCGAGGACCCCGAGGCCTTCACGGCGGCGCTGCGTCGGCTGCTGGCCCACCCGGCCGGCACGGCGGCGATGGGCGCCGCCGGCCGCGCCTTCGTCGAGGGCTGGGCCTCGCCGGCAGCCGTGGCCGAGGCGTACGAAGCCCTGTTCCTCGAGCTCGTCGACCGCCGTCGCCGCCGCGGGCGTCGCTGACAGCGCCTCGCCGACTGCCATCGCGCCAGGTGCGGTCGGTAGGCTGTCGGGCCGTATGGCTGACAAGTCCCCTGGAATGCCCGCCCGCCCGTCGAAGCGGGCGTCCTCCTCGTCCAAGCAGGCCGCCGGTGCGGCACGCTCGGGCCGCTCGGTCCGCGCCATGCGCGAACGGCCCAAGCTGGCCTTCCCGCTGGCCATCGTGGCCATCTGCGTGATCGGCGTCGCCGTCGTGGCGTTCTCGCGCAACGAGCGGGTCGCCGCCATCGAGAGCGCCGAGCCCCCGCGCACCGGCGACCACTGGCATGCGGCGTACGGCATCTACGTGTGCGACTCGTTCCTGGCGCCCCTGCCCGACTCGGGCACCGATCCCGACGGCATCCACACCCACGGCGACGGGCTCATGCACGTGCACCCCTTCGGCGCAGGCGCAGCGGGCTTCAACGCCCGGGTGGGCGTGTGGGCCGAGACGGTCGGCATGCAGCTCGGCGACGGGTCGATCACCCTGCCCGACGGCACGAGCTACAGCAACGGCAGCATCGAGTGCGACGGCGAGCCGGCCAACGTCTACCTGATCCGCTGGGACAACGCCTACAACCCCGACTCGGTCGGCGAGGTGTTCACCTCGAACTTCGGTGACGTGCGCTACAAGTCCGACGACGCGGCGTTCGTGTTCGCCGTGGTGCCCGAGTCCAAGCTCGACCAGGTGCCACGACCGGACTCGATCTCGCAGCTGTCCGCCCCCGTCGACGAGGCCGGCGCCACGACGACCGATCCGACGGCCACGGGGTCGCCCACGGCGTCGCTGCCGCTCGAGGGCCTGACCGACTCCACGATCACGGTCGACCCGTCGACCGAGTCGACCGTGGTCACCGAGTCGACCGTCGCCACCGACAGCACGGTCGCCGGTCAGGGATGACCGGGTGAAGGCCGTCATCTTGGTGGGAGGGTTCGGCACGCGCCTGCGGCCGCTGACCCTGACGACCCCGAAGCAGATGCTGCCCGTGCTCGACCGGCCGATGATCGAGCGCGTCGTCGCCGGTCTCGCCCGGTTCGGCGTGACCGACGCCGTGCTGAGCCTCGGCTATCGGCCCGACGGGTTCATCACGGCCTATCCCGACGACCGGTGCGCCGGCGTGCGGCTGCACTACGCCGTCGAGCCCGAGCCGCTCGACACCGCGGGGGCGGTGCGCTTCGCCGCCACCGACGCCGGCATCGACAAGACCTTCCTGGTCGTCAACGGCGACGTGCTGACCGACCTCGACGTGGCGGCGCTGTGGGACCTGCATCGCTCGACGAACGCCGAGGCCACCATCGCCCTGACGCCCGTCGAGGACCCGTCCCGCTACGGCGTCGTCCCGATCGACGACCGCGGCCAGGTCACGGCCTTCATCGAGAAGCCGCCACGCGACGAGGCCCCCAGCAACTGGATCAACGCCGGCACCTACGTGCTCGAGCCCTCGGTGCTCGATCGCATCCCGGCCGGCCGTCCGGTCTCGATCGAGCGCGAGACCTTCCCGGCGCTGGTGGCCGACCAGGCGTTGTTCGCCCTGCCGTCGGAGTCCTATTGGGTGGACGCCGGTACGCCGGCCACCTACCTGCAGGTCCAACTCGACCTCATCGACGGACGGCGCGGGCCCGCTGAGACGGCCATCGCCCCGACGGCGAAGCTCGACGCCGACGCCACGGTCGACCACAGCGTCGTCCTCGACGGTGCGGTGGTCGAGGCGGGGGCGACGGTGCGGGACTCGCTGCTGATGGCCGGTGCGCACGTCGGTGCGGGTGCCGTGGTGGAGGGCTCGATCGTCGGTCCGGGGTCGGTCGTCGAGGCCGGCGCGTCGCTGCGGGCGCTGACGGTCACGGGTGCGGGTGCGCGTGTGGACGCAGCGCAGCAGCTCTCGGGGGCGAGGGTCCCCGAGTCCGTCTGAGCTGCACCTAGGATCCCGAGACATCCATCAGCACAGGAGAGTCCACACATGCGCGCGCTCGTGACCGGCGGGGCCGGGTTCATCGGATCGACACTGGTCGATCGCCTGCTGGCGGACGGGCACGAGGTGGTCGTCGTGGACGACCTGTCGTCGGGTAGCGAGGCGAACCTGGCCGCGGCCCGCGCCGCCGCCGGTGATCGCCTGCGCCTCGAGGTGCTCGACATCCGCGACCCGGCCGTCACGGCGTGCGTGGCCGACGCCCGGCCCGAGGTCGTGTTCCACCTGGCGGCGCAGGCCGACGTGCGCGTGTCGGTGGCCGATCCGGTGCTCGACGCCGAGATCAACGTGATCGGGCTGCTGCGCGTCTGCGTGGGCGCCGTCGAGGGCGGCGCACGCAAGATGGTGTTCGCCAGCTCGGGCGGCACGATCTACGGCGAGCCGGCGCCGGAGGCGCTTCCCGTCGACGAGCACCATCCGCAGCGGCCGGTGTCGCCCTACGGGGTGGCGAAGAAGGTGGGCAACGACTACCTCTTCGCCCTGAACGAGCTGCACGGCCTGTCGTTCACCAGCCTGGCGCTCGCCAACGTGTACGGGCCGCGCCAGGACCCCCACGGTGAGGCCGGTGTGGTGGCGATCTTCGCCGGCCGCCTGCTGTCGGGCGAACCGTGCACGATCTTCGGCGACGGCACCCAGACCCGCGACTTCGTCTACGTCGGCGACGTCGTCGACGCCTTCGCGCGGGCCGGAGCACCCGGCGTGGGCGACGGCTTCGTGTGCAACATCGGCACGGGCCTCGAGACCTCGGTCAACGAGCTGTACGCCGCCATGGCGATGGCGGCGGGCGTCAGCGCCGACGCGGTGCACGCGCCCGCTCGGGCCGGAGAGCTGGCGCGCAGCTGCCTCGATCCGACGCTGGCCGGCAAGGTGCTCGACTGGACGCCCGAGACCGACCTCGCCACGGGCGTGGCCGCCACGCTGGCGTGGTTCGCCGAGCGCGACGCCTGAGCTCGGCGCGTCAGCGGAACAGGTCGTCCGCCGGGGCGCGCACGATCTCGTCGGCGACGCTGCCGGGGCGCAACCAGTCCGGATCGACGCCGCGCACCACGGCGACCGGCACACCGGTCGCCTTGCCCATGACGAGCTCGGCGGCGCTCGCCAGCTCGTCGGCGACGCACACCTCGGTGACCTGCAGCTCGCGGCCGTAGGCGTCGGCGGTGCCGCGCAGATCGATCACCCCGGCGATGCCGGCGATGCCGATGGCCACGTCGGTGACGCCCCGTCGCCACGTGCGCCCGAAGGTGTCCGAGACGATGACGCCGACCGTCGCGCCGCAGCGCGCCCGCAGCCCGTCGCGGATGCGGCGGGCGCTGCGGTCGGCGTCGACCGGCAACAGGGCGGCATAGCCGCGGTCGACGTTGGAGAGGTCGATCCCGGCGTTGGCGCACACGAAGCCGTGGGCGGTCTCGGTGATCAGGAGGTCGCCTCGCCGACGCAGCACGCGCACGGCCTCGGCCTCGACGAGCGGCTTGTGCGACAGCGGATCGTCGGGGTCGACCGGCACCAGGCGGTCCTCCGCCTTGGAGACCACCTTCTGGGTGACGACCACCACGTCGCCGTCGGCCAGCGCCGTCGCCGGGTCGGCGGCGCAGGCCTCGGCGATGGCGCCGGCGAGGTCGGCGCCGGGGACGATCTCGCCGATGCCGTGGACGGGGGCGATGGTGAGGGTCACGGCGCCACCTCGATCCCGCCGGCGGCCAGCACGGCGCGGGCCAGCGCCGCCGCCTCGGCCGGACCGTGCATCACGGTGGGCGCCACGACGGCACGGAGACCGGCGGCGTCGACCTCCGCGGCGCGTGCCGCGTCGGCCTCGTCGATGACCAGGGCGGAGGCGACGGGAGCGTAGAGACGGGCCACCCCCACGACGGACGCGTCGTGGCCGAGCTCGCGCAGGAGCCGGTCGGCAGGCCCCTTGAGCGCGCGCCCGGCGATGATCGGGGACACGGCCACCGTGTGCTCGCGCCGGGCGCGCACGGCCTCGGCGATGCCGGGCACCGCCAGGACCGGTCCGATC
>JAGQTE010000476.1 GCA_020439175.1 Acidimicrobiales bacterium
CCACCCGGCGCACGACACCGTCCAGATCGCCGCCGGCATCGATCCGGTGCTCGACCTGCCGGGCGCCGAGGAGGACGACAACGCCACCGGCGACATCGACATCACGACCGCCATCACCATCGAAGGTGGAGGGGCCACGATCGACGCCGCCGGTCTCGACCGCGCGATCGACACGTACCAGGCAGACGTCGTGCTCCGTGACCTCGAGGTGGTCAACGGTTCCGCCGATGACGGCTTCCTCCCGGCTTCCGGGGTGCGGAGCTTCACCGGAGCGCTCGACCTGGACGGCGTCACCCTGCGGTCCGGCAGCGCACCGATGCAGGCATCACTCGTCGTGTCGTTCGTCGACCACGTCTCGGTCGTCGATTCGAGCATCGAGGCGGCCGAAGCTGATATGGCAGCGGCGCTCTTCGGTGAGCACATCACGGTGGAGCGATCGTCGATCGCCATGGCCTCGGGGTTCGGCGCGGCGCTCGTGGTCGGCGGCGTGACCATCTCGATCGACGCCTCCACCATGGACGGCGGGCCGAACGGGATGGCCCTGCATTTCTACTGCTGCCCGGAAGACGGGTCGCCGAACGCCGTGTCGATCAACCGATCGACGTTGCACGCGCCGGGGAATGCCGCCGTCGTCGTCGAGGGCGGGACGGTCGAGGTGTCGGCTTCGACGGTGATCGGGTTGCCGGGCATCTTGCATGGCGTTGGAGTGGTCCGTTCCCGTGGGTCCATCATCTCGAGCTGCTCTGGCGGCTCGCTCGACAGTGGCGGCTGGAACTTGGTGGGCGGAGCTTGCGGGGCGGCATCGATCGGCGACCAGGAGGGCGTCGGCGACGTCGTGGGAATGCTCGGCGATCACGGCGGCCCGACCTCGACGATGCTGCTCTTCGACAACGCACCCGGCGTCGACGCCATCCCGGTTGGCACGCCAGGACTGTGCGACGGCGGCACTGATACGGACGACCAGCGCGGCGTGCCGCGTCCCGTGGGTGGTGGGTGCGACGCCGGCGCGGTCGAAGGATCGGGCGGTATGGCTCCCGGAACTGTGCCGAGGTGACGCCGTAAGCCAAGCGGCGCTCCTCGCGGCCCCGAGGAGGACCGTCACAGGGCTGTGCCAGGCTGACGGCGTGCTGAACGCACGGCTGGATGTCTCGGGGGTGCCGCCGCAACGCGGGCAGGTGGCGAAGCGGTGCCCGGTGCGCGCCCCGTGGGACGCCCTCGCCGCAGCGACCGAGGTCGCCGAGGTCGAGGCGCGGGGCACGGCCACCGACACCGACACCGCTGCACCCCCTGGCCACCCGCAGGCGGCGCCGACCCCGGCGACCATCACCCGCCGTCTCGAGCTGTCCGACCGGTTCGTCGCCGACGTCGTCGCCACGCTGGTCGAGGCGCACCCCGACGCCGTCGTCGTGCCCGCCGCCCCGGCTGACGAGCGCGTCGACGCCACCGTCGAGGCCATGGCGGCGGGCGCGCCGGTCATCGTCGGCGGCCGCCTGCCCGACGACGAGGAGGGCCGCCGCCGCGGCGATCCGGCCGTGCTGGTGGCGGCAGGTGGCGGGGGATACCACCCGATCGAGGTGGCGTTGCACCGCACGCTCGAGCGGCCCCGGTCGGGGGCGCCGATCACGCCGGTCGTGTCGAGCCTGGCGGCGCCATGGCTGCAGGCAGCCGGGCCGCTCGACGATGTCGTGGCCCGACCGGGCGAGGGCGCCGATGCCGAACCGCTGGTGGCGGCCAAGCGCAAGGGCGACCTGTTGCAGCTGGCGCACCTGCGCCGCATGCTCGAAGCCTGCGGGCAGGCTGCCTCGTCGAACGTCGGGGGAGTGATCGGCACCGACGGCATCGTCGTCTGGTACGACCTCGACGCCCCGCTGTGGACCACCCCCTCGACGAGCGAAGGCACCAAGGTGCGCTCGACGATGGCGGTCTACGACTTCGAGTACGGCTTCCGGCTCGACGTCGTGGCCACGGCCCAGGCGCACGCCGCCGACCCGTCGGTGCCGCTGCTCGTGGTGCCGGTCCGCATCGGCGAATGCAGCTCGTGCCCGTGGTGGGGGTCGTGCCGCGCCGAGCTGGAGGCGCGCCACGACGTCAGCCTGCTGCCTCGGTTCGGGTGGAACCGCTGGAAGCGTCACCGCGAGCGCGGCGTGGCCACCATCGCCGACCTGGCCGGGCTCGATCATCGCACCGCCGCGCTCGTCGACCAGCAGGTCGACGTCGCCGGGCTGCTCGGCGCGGCCGACGATGCCGACGCCGGTCTGGACGACGATGCGCCGCTCGGCCCGCTGGTGGAGGCGATCTGCGGTGACGGCGCCGAAGCGGCGGCGGCGCACCTCGATGCCGCCGGCATCACGACCGTCGGCGAGCTCCGGCAGCTCGACCGGCGCGCCGCCGCCTACACCGGGGTCGACGTCGGCCCGCTGGCGCCCTCGATCGACACGGCCCGGGCCCGCCTGACCGAGGCGCCGGCGATGCTGGCCCGGGGCCGCACCGCCGTCGCCGTGCCCCGCGGCGACGTCGAGATCGACCTCGATCTGGAGTCGACCGAGGCCGGCGTCTACCTGTGGGGCGCGCTCGTGACCGACCGCGCCGGCACGGGACTGGTCACCGAGGGCTATCTGCCGTTCGTGACCTGGGACCACCTCGACCATCCAGCCGAGGTCGCCGTGTTCGAGCAGCTCATGGACTGGCTCGACGGCGTGCAGTCGGCGCTGGCGGCGGCGGGCCGGTCCTGGTGCGTGTACTGCTTCAACGACCGGGCCGAGGCGGGGGAGCTGCGGCGGCTGGCGGCCTCGCCGCTGGCGTCGCCCGGTCGGGCCGATCAGGTCGAGGCGCTGGTGCGCCACCCCGGGTGGGTCGACCTGTTGCGGGTGGCGCAGGCGAGCATCGTCACCGGCGGCAGCATGGGGCTCAAGGCGCTGGCGCCGATGGCCGGGTTCGCGTGGGAGGACGACGACGCCGGCGGTGAGCAATCGATGGGCTGGCACGACCTGGCGGTCGACGCCGCCGACCCGGCGGTGCGCGACGCCAACCGGGCGCGGTTGTTGACCTACAACCGCAACGACGTCGAGGCCACGTTGGCCCTGCGTCGCTGGATGTGCGCCGAGGCCGCCGGCCTGCCCCGCCTCGACGACTCGGACGCCGCCTGGGGGTGGTGAGTCCCTGGCTCGCTCAGAGCACCGCCATGGCCCGGGCGAACTGCTCGGCGAGCGCTGCGGGCAACGGGTTCGGTTCAGGCAGCGGCGCCCGACCGGTGGCGGTCTCGACCATGGCCCGGGCCGAGCCGACCGGCGTCGCCGCAGCAGGGTCGACCCGGTCGAGGTGCACGCCGGTGTCGTAGCGGACGTGCAACGCCAGGTCGACGTCGTCGAAGGCGACGGCCTCGTCGACGGGCTCGTCGGGCCCGGGCCCGGCGGGGGTGGGGTCGTCGAGCAGGCCGCCCTGCAGGCCGGCCATCGTCAGCGCATACCAGCAGACGGCGCGCAGCTCGTCGTCGAGCACCGGCACGGCCTGGCCGATGGGCTCGAAGATGTCGCGCTCGTGCAGCCACGAGTCCCACAGGGCGTGCGCCAGGACCAGGCGCGACGACACCTGGCCCATCGGCGACTCGGCCACGGCCGTCCAGTCGTCCACCGCGTTCACGGCGCCGACCAGGCTGTCGTGGCCCTTGCGGAAGCGCTCCAGCACCTCGGCGCCCGACAGGTCGCCCTCGGACGCCACCATCGCCGCCGGCGTTGAGGTCGGGTCGAAGTCGGCGAGGAAGTCGGTCGGGTTGCCGGCCGCCCCCGAGGTGAGCGAGACGGCGAAGAACATGTCGGCGCTCGACAGGTGCAGCGCCACGCCACGGGCGTCCCAACCGTCGCAGCGGCTCGGCGTGCGCCAGGCGTCCTCGTCGAGCGCCGTCAGCGCATCGAGGAAGCGCAGCCGGTGCCGTGTCCACGGCTCGACGAGGTCGCCGAGGTCGTCGGCCACCTCGATCGTCGTCGTGTGCGCGCCGTAGCGGCGCAGTGGTCGTGTCCCCATGTCGCCCTCCCTCGACCGGTGTGGCCGACACGCTAGCGGCGCGTCGAGGGGCTCCCCCCGGGTGGTGTCCCCTGTCACGTCCCGGTGTCGGCGTGCCGTTCCGACCGCCGCCCGGAGGCCTCGCCGCGAGGCGCGGTAGCGTCGGCGTCGATCCCGTCCGGCGCGCATCAGGAGGCGGCCCGTGCCCGACCAGCGAGCACCGAGCGATCCGAGCACGTACATCGACACGGCGCGCTATCCGGTGCACCTGCACCACGACGACCCGGCGCGACGTGCTGTCGTCGAGCGGTTGCGCCATGACCTGGCGACGAACGGTGTGGCCATCCTCGACGGCTTCGTGACGCCCGAGGCGGTCGCCCGGATCGCGGCCGACGCCGACGTCCGGCTGGTCGACGCCCACCTCGAGGACGTGTGGGGCACGGCGTACCTCGGGCTGCCCGACGAGTCGTTCCCCGAGGGTCACCCCCGGCGCACCGCCGTGCACAGCCGCACCCACGTGCTGGCCTACGACCTGGTGCCGGCGTCGTGTCCGGCCCGCCAGCTCTTCGAGTGGGACGCCTTGGCGGCGTTCCTCGGCGAGATCATCGACCGCGGACCGCTGTACCGGATGGACGATCCGCTCGGCGCGCTGAACCTCACCGTGATGGACGAGGGGCACGTGCAGGGGTGGCACTACGACTCGACGGACTTCGTGGTGTCGATCGCCGTGCGGGCGTCGGACGCCGGCGGCGACTTCGAGTGCGTCGCCGACCAGCGCAGCACCGGCGACGAGCGCTATGAGCAGGTCGCCGAGGTGCTCGCCGGGACGGCGGGGGACCGGGTGGCGGTCTACCCGATGACCCCGGGGACCTTGATGGTGTTCGAGGGGCGCAACGCCCTGCACCGGGTCAGCCCGGTGGTCGGCGACGTGTCGCGGGTGGTGGCGCTGTTCGGGTACGCCACCGCCCCGGGCACGTCGAGCTCGGACCTGCTCAAGCTGGTGCGCTACGGCCGGACCGAACCGTTGGAGGTGGCGTCGTGATGTGGATCGGGGAGTCGTTCGTCGGTGACGGGCCGAACGCAGCGCACGTCAACACGGTGCTCGGCGGGCGCGACGGCCCGGTCGGGGCGGCGTGGGCCACCGGCCTGGCGACGCCGAGCGCCGGGCACGCCCCGTTCATGGTGGTGCTGGCGCCGGACATGCCGGTGCAGCCGCCGACGCTGTTCGTGAACAAGGCGGCCATCGCCTCGGACCGCCACGGCGAGCTGACGTGGGGCGCGGCGCAGGCAGGCGTGGCGGACGGGGTGATGGACGCGCTGCGTGCGGGCACCATCCCGCGCGCCACCGTGGGTTCGCTCGTGCTGATCGTCGCCGTATGGGTGAACCCCGCTGCCGACGACGCCACGGCGGTGCACGCCAACAACCGGACGGCGACGGCGCGGGCGCTGGTGGCGGGGGCCTCGGCCACCCCGTCGGTCGACGCCCTCCTCGAGGTCGGCGACGCCCGCAACCCGTACTTCCGGTAGGCGTTCGCGCCGGTGGGTGCCGTGACGTTCTGGTGGTGTCGGGCCGCGAATGCGCGGGTGGGCACCACAGGAACGGTGGGGTGACGGGCGTCCGGAGCGATGCGTCAAGAACATCTTGACAATCTCGGACCGTCAAGACATCCTTGACGACATGACCGCTGCTGCTGCCACGCCCACCCTCGCCTGCTCGTTCTGCCTGCGCACCGCCGATGCGGTCGATCGGCTGCTCGGGGGTCCGGCCGTCCACATCTGCGATGCCTGCGTCAGCGAGTGCGACCGGATCCTGGCCGACCCGTCGGTGCCGTTCCCCACGATGGACGGCCTCGACGACGACGGCCTGCTCGCCCGCCTGCGACCCGCCGCCGATCGCGTCGAGGCGGCCGATGCCGGGCTGCGCGGCCTCGTCGACCTGCTGCGCCAGCGCGAGGTCAGCTGGGCGCGCATCGGCGAGGCGTTGGGCGTCTCGCGGCAGGCCGCCTGGCAGCGCTTCGGCTGAACCCGGCCGCCGTCCCGCCGGCACCGCAGGACGGGCACGATCCCGAACGGGCAGGATGGGCGGATGCATCTGGGGATCCACCTGCCGCAGTACGGGCGCGTCGCCGGCGCCGAGGCCATCGGTCGTGCGGCCCGCCACGCCGACGAGCTGGGCTTCGCCAGCGTCTGGGTGAGCGACCACATCGTCCAGCCGGCAGACCAGGACTACCCGTCGCCCTACCTGTTCGACCCGCTCGTCACCCTCACGTGGGCGGCGGCGGTGACCGAGCACGTCCAGCTCGGCACCAGCGTCCTCGTCGTGCCCCAGCACAACCCACTCGAGCTGGCCAACAGCCTGGCGAGCCTCGACGCCCTCAGCGGTGGCCGGCTGATCGTCGGCGTCGGCACCGGCTGGTCGGCAGGCGAGTTCGCGGCGCTCGGCTACCCGTTCGCCGGCCGTGGCGCACGCACCGACGAGGCGTTGGCCCTGTGGCGCACCGTGTGGCGTGACGACCCGGCGTCGTTCGCCGGTGACCACACCTCCTTCGCCGACCTGCGCGTGCTCCCCAAGCCCGTCGGGCCCATGCCGATCTGGGTCGGCGGTTCCGGCCCGCGCGCCGAGCGTCGCGCGGTGGAGCTCGGCGACGGCTTCCACCTGATCGGCCTCGATCCCGACACCGTGGGCGCGCCCGTCGCCCGACTGCGCCAGCGCCGTCCCGACCCGTCCGACTTCACCATCTCCCTGCGCACCGGCTGGGATCCGCAGGGCATGGACCCCGACCGCATCCGGGCGGAGCGCGAGGCCTTCGAGTCGGCGGGTGTGCAGGCGGTGGTGGCAGCACCGTGGCGCAAGGACCTCGACGACTGGCTCCGGTCGATGGAGCACCTCGCCGGCCTCATCGGTCTCGAGCCGCGGTGAGCGCGACCTGCCGGACGCTGCTCGCCGGCGGGCGGACGGTCACGCGCCGCACCGTGCTGGTCGGCGGGGCGTCGGTCGTCGTGGCCGTAATCGCCGGGTGCAGCAGCTCGGGCGGCGCGGACGGGGGCGCCGGTGCCGGTGCAGCGACCGGCGGCGGTTCAGGGGTCGGCGCCGGCGGCGGTGTGGTGTCGGAACCCGTGGCCAGCACCGTGCACCGCTGGAGCGCCGACCCCTACGCCGGCGGCACCTATTCGTTCCTGCCGCCGGGCGTGACCGACGAGGCCCGGGCGACGCTCGCCGCACCGGTCGGGCCCCGGCTGGTGCTCGCCGGCGAGGCGACGAGCGTCGAGCACCCGTCGACCGTGCCGGGGGCGCTGCTGTCGGGCCGGCGCGCCGCCGAGCAGCTGGCCGACGAGCTCGATCCAGCAGACGGACCGGTCGTGGTGGTCGGCGCAGGCGTCGCCGGGCTGGCGGCGGCGCGCGATCTGATCGATGCCGGCTTCGAGGTCGTGGTGCTCGACGCGCGCGACCGCGTCGGTGGGCGCGTCACCAGCACCGACCTCGGCGGTGTACCGGTCGACCTCGGCGCCGGTTGGATCGAGGGCACCGACGGCAACCCGATGACGGCCATCGTGGAGGACCTCGGCGTCGGGCTCGTCGAGACCGACTGGTCCGACGCCGTCGTGCGGCTCCCGGGTGGGGCGACCGTGGCGCACGCCGACGTGGTCGACGCCGTCGACGCGGTCGACGTCGCCATCGGTGCGGCCGTGGCCGACGCCGGCGACGGCGAGGACGACCGTCCCTTCGACGAGCTGCTCGCGCAGCAGCTGGGGTTCTCGCTCGACGAGGCGTCGGGCGAGGCGCAGACGCTGCTGGTGTGGGCGGTCGACTCGGCGATCACCTACGACCTCGCCGCCGATCCGGCCCAGCTCGGCGCCGTCGGCGTCGACGAGGGCGAGCCGTACGACGGGCCCGAGATGATGCTGCGCGGCGGGTACGGCCAGGTGCCGGCGGCGCTGGCCGACGGGGTCGCTGTGCGGCTGGGCGCGGTCGTGACGGAGGTGGCGCACGACGACGCCGGAGTGATGGTGACGTTGGACGACGGCACCACCGTCGATGCGGCGGCCGCCGTCGTCACCGTCCCGATCGGTGTGCTGCAGGCGGGCGAGCTCACCTTCGTGCCGTCGTTGCCGGCACCGGTTCGCGCCGCCATCGAGGCCCTGGACATGGGCGTGCTCACCAAGGTGTTCGTGCGTTTCGACGACGTGTTCTGGGACGACGACGTCGACGTGATCGGCTTCCTCGACCCGGACGAACCGGGGAGGTGGGCGACGTGGGTCAACCTCACCGAGCTCACCGGCGCGCCGATCCTGTTGGGTCTCAACGCCGGCCGGCGGGCGCGGGAGCTCGAGGCGGAGAGCGACGAGGCTGTGGTGGCGTCGGCGCTGTCGGCGCTGCGCGCCATGTACGGCTGAGGCGTGGGGCGGCGGCGCTCAGGCGGCGAAGCGGATCTGGTCCTCCGGGACGCCGGCTTGGACCTCGGCGACCCAAGCGGCCAGCTCGAGCTCCTGGGCTCGGCGCCGAACGGCGACCGCAGCGAGGGCCGGCACGTCGGCGGCGATGCGGGACAGGCCGTCGGCCCGGCTCCGCAGGACGGACGCCGTCGCCAGGAGCTCGTCGTGCTCGGCGACGGTGGGGTGGGTGTGCTCCATGACCAACATGCCCATCAGAACGCCGGTCGCTGCGGCGTTGTTCCCGTCGGTCGCCAGATGCTGTCGATCAGGTCGATCGACCGGCTCGATGACGGCGGGCTGAGGCGAGAGCAGGCGATGGGCGTCGGCGAGGGTCGCCGCTGCCGCCGTCATCGGATCGCCGTCACCAGTCGTCGTCCTCGTCCTCTTCGTCTTCGCCGTCCTCGTCGAGGGTGGTGGACCACATCAGGTCGCCTGCCGCCTCGCCGCCGAGGAGGGAGCGGGCCCACGCGTCGAGCACGTCGATGACGGCCGCCACCGGGAGCGGGGGCAGCGCGACGGTGGCGCCGGCGCCGTCGTCGTCGATCAGCAGCGTGCCCGGCGGCACCGGCACCCCGCGCTCGGCGAACGGGGGACCGGGCACGTAGCCGACGTACACCAGATAGCGGCCGAACGGCGCGTCATCGCCGGCCTCGCCCCTGTCGTCACGGGCGCCATCGGTCGGGCCGCCGGGAAGGTCGGTGGTCGTCGGCAACGGTTCGCCGTCGATGGGGTCGTCGCTGTGGACCACGTCCAGCGAGTGGCCATCGGGTGCGCCGTCCACCCACACGAACACCTGCTGCTCGTACTCGGTCCCCATCAGTTCGTCCAAGGCGTCGGCGAGCGAACGGCGCGCGCCGGCGTCGCCGGGGGATGCGTCGGGCATGGGGGGACCTCCGTCGGCGGTCGATGCGCGAGCGTGCCGCTCAGCGCAGCCTGGGTTCGAGCAGCGTGGCGACCTGGCGGTAGCGATTGACCGGGATCAGGTGGACGCCCTCGAAGGCGCCTGTGGCGCGCACCTCGGTGACGAGGTCGACGGCGAGGTCGACGCCCGCGTCGGGATCGGCCTCGAGCCGATCGACGACCGCAGGCGGCACCGCCAGCTGGGGTACGTCGGTGCTGATCTTGCGGGCCATCCCGGCGGAGGGCAGCGCCATGACGCCGGCATAGACGGCGCCCGCGAACGTGACGTCGGATCGCCACCGGAGCATGGTGTCGAGGTCGTAGGACACCTGGAGGTACCAGACATCGGCTTGGTGCTTCCACGCCGGCACGGGGCCGAGCCCGCACGACACGCCGATGCGGATCGGCAGGGACTGCTCCTCGGCGAAGGTGCGCGCCGTGTCGATCATCGTGCGCACGGTGAGGTCATCGGACCGTCGACCGGTCTCGGGTCGGTCGCCGTACACGAAGAGGAATTCCTCCACGCCGTAGGCCGCCGCCGTCAGCAGGTCACGGCGGAAGCCGAGCAGGTTCCGGTCCCGGGCGTTGACGCACGCCACGGCCCGGCACCCCATCCGCGCCACCTCGTGGGCGACGGCGACGCTCGACACGGTCGCCCGGCCGATGTGGTTGTCGGGGATCAGGAAGCGGGTGGCGACGGTGCCGAGGACACCGATCTGGTGCCGGACCTTCGTGAGGTCGGGCCGGGTCGCCGGCTCGATCTCGCACACGACCTCGAAGGGAGCCATCGGCCGATCCTATGGCGGCCGCGCCACGCGCCGCGGCGTGTGGTCAGCTCGTCGGCCAGCCGGCGTCGGCCATGTCGGTGAGGGCGCCGCCGTCGACGACGTCGAGGCCGATGGCGCGCATCTGCGCGGCGGCGGTGGCCGATCGGTTGCCGGAGCGGCAGTACACGACGTAGGTGGTGTCGGGGTCGAGCGCCGCGATGTTGGCGGCGAACGACGGATCCTGGAGGTTGAGGTTCTCGGCGTCGACGACGTGACCCTCGGCATACTCCTCGGGCGTGCGGACGTCGATGACGGTGCGACCCTGCTCCTTGGCCAGCTCGGCGGCGGGCACGCCCGGTGCCACCACGGTGGCGGCGCTGGCGGCCTCGAGGGTCGGCGCCGTCGTGGCGGCAGCATCCGCTGTGCCCGATGACGAGCAGGCGGTACCGGCACCGAGGCCCGCGAGTGCAAGGGCGGCAAGGGAGAGGGCGGTTCGCGTTCGCATACCGGGGAGGGTATCGCCTGTCGCCCCGGAACCGACGCCGCGTCGCGTGCCCCGCATGGTCAGGACCTCGTGCCGAGGCGGTCGAGCAGGTTGGCGGTGATCCGCTCGATCTGCGGGTCCCGCCCGGCGAGGCCGTGGGCCCAGTCGGTCGACCCGGATGTGACGACCGTGCCGCCGGCGGGCGAGGTGTAGCTGCCCAACATGGCGTGGCCGTGCTCGATGCGCGCCGCCGCCGCCGGGTCCCGGGTGCCGAACAGCCGCGCCGCCACGAACTCGAGCTCGGACGGCTCGCCCGGCGCCGGCGGCCGGGTGGCGGTGGCCCGGGTGAAGTGGGCGGCAGGGGCCGAGCCGAGGATCTCGAACGACTCGGGCGTGCCGTCCTCGCCGGTCGGGTACGGCAGGCCGTCGCGGGTGGTGAAGGCGCAGCCGTCGCACTCGTAGCCGACGACGGTGGCCCCGGCGCCGAGCAGGTCGCCGTAGCCGATGCCGGTGCCGTCGAAGAGCCAGTGGTCGGCCCGGTGGACCGTGTACCCGCCGGCGCCGCGCGCCACGACCTTGCCGATGCGGTGGTAGCCGCCGCGGGCGAAGCTGACGCCGGTCATGTGGTTCTCGGGGCGACCGATCTCGTGGTCCGACCACATCGAGGTCAGCTCGCCGATGCGGCCGGTGCCGTACACCGGGTCGGACTTGAAGAACCCCTTGTAGCCGACCATCGTCCCCATCGGGCCCTCGGGCGTCGGGTCCTCGTGGCGGACCTGCCAGAAGCTGGTGTTGCCCGACAGGAAGGCGGCGTTGCCACCGGCGGCGATGTGCGCCTCGACCGTGTCACGCATCGCCGACGACCAGTACTCGTCGTGGCCGACCGACAGCACCAAGGGATAGGCGCCGGGCGCCAGCAGGCCCGGGTGCTCTTCGAGGTCGGCGTTGGTGCACACGTCGACGGCGTAGCCCTGGCGCTCGGCCCAGGCGATGAAGGGCTGCTCCCAGTCGGGCCAGCCGGCCGACCCGGCCCACGGCGAGAGGTGGTTCAGGGTGAGGTAGCCGACGTGTGACGCCATGCGCAGGTCGGGCGGGTGTAGCACCGTGACCCGGCGGCCGACGCCCGCCGGCTTGTGCAGGAAGCCCGCTCGCATCGGCCGCTGCAGCGCCACCGACGTGCCGCCCGAGTACAGGTTGCGCCCGCCGAAGTCGTTGTAGGCGTGCCAGGTGTTGGTGGCCAGCGGCAGCAGCATCGGCGCCGTCGGTGCGCCGGTGGCCGGGCGCAGCACGAAGAAGGCGTGGCTGCGACGCGCTCGACCATCGACGTCGATGTCGAGGACGACCTCGTAGTACCCGGACCGCCACGACGCCTCGGGTCGCACCTCGAACGCCACCGGCCAGGCGCAGCCGTCCTGCGCCGCGCCGAGCGGCGTCGGGTGGTCGCCGGCCTCGACGCCGTCGGCGACGAGCACGACGTCTCGGGTGGCGCCCACCCGGGCGACCTCCACCCGCACGGGCCGCCCACCCGCCGAGGACAGGTGCAGACCGATCACCCCGCCGGGTGCGATCGACTGCGGCCAGCAATACCCGGTCACCGTCTCGTACGCCATGGGCGGCGACCCTACCGGGCACGGGCCGGCGACGAGGGGGGCTCCTACACTCGGCGCCGATGAGCTACCAACCACCGGCGGGAACCGGCGAGGCGAAGGCGGCGGCGCTGGTCCGCTCCCATCGCCACCTCATCCCGCAGCGCATCGAGACCTTCGACAAGCTCGGTGTGTCGTTCGTGATCGGCCGGCGCGAGGGGTACCGATTGTGGGACCTCGACGGGCGCGAGCTCTACGACCTGCATCTCAACGGCGGCACCTTCAACCTGGGGCACCGCAACCCCGACCTCGTCGCGACGCTCGTCGAGGCGACGGAGCGCTACGACATCGGCAACCACCACTTCGCCTCGGAGCCGCGCAGCCTGCTCGCCGAAGCGCTCGCCGCCGTGTCGCCGGCGGGCGCGCTCGACAAGGTGGTCCTGTGCCCGAGCGGCGGCGAGGCGATCGACCTCGCCATCCGCGCCGCCCGCCACGCCACGGGTCGGCGCCGCGTCGTCGCCTACGACTGCGCCTTCCACGGCCGCAGCGGGCTGTCCGGCGCCGCCGGCGACCCCAAGACGGCGTCCTTCTTCCACAGCGACAGCGCCGAGTTCGTCACCGTGCCCTACGACGACCTCGACGCTGTGGACGCGGCGCTGGCGAGCGGCGACGTGGCGGCGATGCTGTGCGAGGTGCTGCCGGCGACGGCGGGGTTCCTCATGCCGAGCGACGGCTACCACCGTGGCGTGCGCGAGCTGTGCGACCGCCACGGCGCCCTGCTCATCGCCGACGAGGTGCAGACCGGCCTCGGGCGCACCGGCGACGTGTGGGCGGTCGACGGCTTCGGCGTCGTGCCCGACGTGCTGGTCACCGGCAAGGGCCTGTCGGGCGGGCTGTACCCGATGGCGGCGGTGCTGCTCGGCGAGCGGGCGTCGTCCTGGATGGCCGAGGACGGGTGGGGGTACGTCTCGACGTTCGGCGGGTCCGAGCTCGGGGCCGTCGTGGCCCTGGCGGCGCTCGAGCGTTCCGTCGATCCGGCGACGCTCGCCAACGTCGCCGTCGTGTCCGAGGCCTACGGCGCCGGCTTCGCCGACCTCGCCGCCCGCTACCCGCTGCTGGCCGAGGTCCGCCGGCGTGGGGTGGTGATGGCGTTGCGCTTCGACGACCCCTGGGGCGGCATCATCATGGCCCGGCACCTGTTCGCCAACGGCGTGTGGGCGATGTTCTGCGGGTTCGACAGCTCCACGCTGCAGTGGAAGCCGGGGCTGCTCGTCGACGCCCCGTTCGTGGACGAGTCGCTGGCGCGCCTCGAGCGGGCGCTGGCCGCCGCCTCCGACGAGCTGGCGAGCCGCGCTCGGTGAGCGGCTTCTACGACCGACCGTCCACCGAGCAGGTGATGGCCCTGCAGGATCTCGCCGTCTCGGCGTTGGGGGCCTGGGACCTGGGTGCCGTCGAGGCGGTCGACCTGGTGGCCGAGCGGGAGAACGCCGTGTTCGCCGTGACCACCGACCGGGGCCGCTTCGCCGTGCGGGTGCACCGCGCCGGCTATCACGGCGACGACGAGCTGCGGTCGCAGGTGGCCTGGATGCGGGCGCTGCGCCACGCCGGCGTGGTCGACACCGCCGACGTCGTCGACACGCGCGTCGGCGACGTCTTCACCGTCGCCACGACCCCCGAGGTGCCCGAGCCGCGCCAGGTGTCGGTGCTCGAGTGGGTGGCGGGCGATCAGCTGTCGTCGCGCCTGGCCACCGCCGACGCCGACGAGCTCGTGGCGACCTACCGGCGGCTCGGCGCGCTGGTGGCGTCGCTGCACCTCCAGGCGTCGGCGTGGGTGCGCCCGGCGGGGTTCGCCCACCTGAGCTGGGGCATCGACGGCCTCCTCGGCGAGCACGCCGTGTGGGGACGGTTCTGGGCGCTCGACGGCATGGCCGCCGACGACCGCGCCGCCATGGCGGCGTTCCGGGAGCGGGCACGGTCCGAGCTGGAGGCGCTCGGCACCGGCACCGGCCGGTGGGGCCTGGTGCACAACGACTTCCTCGCCGAGAACCTGCTCGTCGACGGCGATCGGCTGACGTTGCTCGACTTCGACGACTGCGGCGAGAGCTGGTTCGCCTTCGACCTGACCCCAGCGTTGGTGTCGATCGCCACCCACGAGGCCTACCCGGACCTGCGCGACGCGCTCCTCGGCGGCTACCGGTCCGTGCGGCCGCTCGACGCCGCCGACGTGGCGTCGTTGCCGTTGCTGTTCGCCGTGCGGATGGCGACCTACGCC
>JAGQTE010000477.1 GCA_020439175.1 Acidimicrobiales bacterium
CGATGCTGCCCGCCGAGGGTCGTGGCTCCTCGGCGCTGCACGCCGAGGCGATCAGCATCGCCATGAGCATCGCGACGACCGGAACCCGTTGGGCACCCCTGCGGGATCGTCGCCCACCGGGAGCCGCGACCGACGACGTCGGATGCTGGGGCATCAGCGCCCCTTCCGTTGGAGCAGACCGTGCTCGACGGCGAACAGGGTGGCGCCGGCGCGGCTACGCACCCCGATCTTGTCGTAGACGTGCTGGACGTGATGGGCGACCGTCTTGGCGGTGATGCCGAGGTCGGCGGCGATCTGCTTGTCGGCGGCGCCGGTCGCCAGGGCACCGAGGACCTCGACCTCGCGGTCGGTGAGGCCCGCGGGCCAGGTGGCCGGCGGCAGAGCGAGCTGGTCGACCGCTCCCAGCACCGCGTCGACAGCTGTTCGGTCGAGGTGCCCGTCGGCGACGGCCGCCGCCAGCACGTCGCGTGCCTCGCTCGGTGTCACGGCAGGGCGATGGGGGCGGTCGGCCACCAGCGCCGACCACACGTCAGCGGCGGCGAGCAGGCGCGCCGGCGTGTCGACGGCCTCGGGCACCCGCCCCCGGTGGTAGCCGGAGCCGTCCTCGCGCTCGTGGGCCGCAGCGGCGATGGTCGCCACCGTCCCGAACAGCGGAGTGGACGACAGGATGCGGTCGGTCTCCCAGGCGTGGAAGCGGACCCGGTCGCGCTCGTGAGGGGTCAGCCCTCGGGGGAGGTCCCAGATGCCGGTCGGCACGCCGACTCGCCCGATGTCGTGCAACAAGCCCGCACGCCGCAGCGCCGTGCGGGTGCCGACGTCGAGGCCGAGCTGCTCGGCTGCTGCCGTCGCCACGGCGGCGACGTGCTCGCTGTGGCCGGTCAACCAGGTCGACTTGAGGTCGGAGAACCGGGCGAAGGCCAGCGCCGCGTCGTCGACCTGTGCATCGCTGATGCGGGCGTGCGGCGCCGGTTCGGCGTCGCAGAGCAGGTCCCAGGCCGAGGCCGCAGGGTCGGTCACCAGGTCGAACCGCTGCGAGGCGTCCTCGAGGAAGATCTCGACCAAGCCTGGGTCGAGCTGTCCGCCCGCTCGGGCGCGCAGCTCGGCAGCCGCGCCGCCGCGCCCCTGGCGACCGCGGAAGAGCTCCGCGACGTACGCCACCTCGACGACCCGCGCTACGCGGGAGATGGCGTCGCCCGCCGTTCCCGCGGGACCTCCGTGACCGTCCCATCGCTCGAAGGCGTCGGTGGCGACGGCGGCGGCGGCGTCCGAGACGGGCAGCAGGCGCGCCAGCCGCTCGGCGGCGTCGCACTGTGCGGCGTCGTGGCGCTGTCCGGCGAGGGGTCCGTCGCCGAGGAGCGCGCCGACCGCTGCCTCGCGCTGCGCCCCCGGGGCATCGGCGGCGAGGCGCTCGCTGACGATGCGCACGGCGTCGTCGGGTCGACCGAAGTCGACCTCAGCCATGACCGATCGCAGCGCCACGTCGTCGCCGGCGCCGAACCGATGTGCCTCCTCGACAGCGAACCCGGTGCAGCCGATGTGGCGCAGCAGGGCGCCGACGACGACGTCACCCACGA
>JAGQTE010000478.1 GCA_020439175.1 Acidimicrobiales bacterium
CGGAGCGGGTGCTGCTGCAGATCGGTCCCGGACGCCTGGCCGTGGCCGCCGTCACCCACCACGGCCTGCTGCTCGGCGGACTCGTGTTCGGCGGCATCGCCCTCTGGAGCGTCACAGTCATCCGCCTCGTCGATCGCTCGTCCGACAACGCCGCCGCCGCCATCACCGCCATGGGTTCGGTCATCGGGTTCGCCGTGGTGTTCGGCGTCGTCACCACCATCGCGTCGGGGGTGCTCAACCGGTTCGGCTTCACCGTGGCCGAGGTCGGCGACGACCTGCACCTGCGCTTCGGGTTGTTCCAGGTGCGCAACCTCACCGTGCCGCGTCGGCGCATCCAACAGCTCACCATCGTCGACAACCCGCTGCGGCGCGCCCTCGGGCTGGTGTCGGTGACCCTGCACACCGCGGCCCCCGGTGGCGGCACCCAGACGGCGTTCGAGATCCCCATCGCCGACCGGAGCGCCGTGGCGGCGCTCGTGCGCGAGCTGCTCGGACGCCCCGAGTGGACCCTGCCCGAGCTCACGCCCCGCCCACCGGCGGCCGAGCGCCGCGCCGTCGTGCGGCGCTGCGTGGCGATCCTCGCCGTGGTCGCCGTGCCGGCCGTCGTGCTCCAACCCTACGGTCCGGCCCTGGTCGGCCTGGCGCTGCTCGGGATGCCGTGGGGCGTCGCCGCGCACCGCCGCGCCGGCTACGGCGAGACGGCCGAGAACGTCGCCATCGCGCGCGGCGTGCTCGAGCACCGCATCGACGTGCTGCCGGTCCGCCGCGTCCAGAGCGCCCAGACGCGCTCGAACCCGTTCCAGCGACGTGCCGGCGTGTCGACGCTGCACGTCGACGTCGCCGGTGCCCGTCGGTCCGTGACCCTGTGGGACGTCGACGCCGCCTTCGCCGACGCGGAGCACCGCGAGCTGCCTCGCCGGTCCGGGCGGGCCGCCTGACCGCCGCCGGTCGTCACCGGCTCAGACGAGCGGGCGCAGCAGCTCGGCGACGGCGTGCGCCGCGGCGCTGATGTCCTCGTCGGCCACGGCCTCGTCGGACTCGAGCAGCTCCAGCAGCGACCCGGCGGTCGTGAGGATGCGGGCCCACGTCGCCGGCTCGTAGCCGAACGGCAGGGCGGCACGGCGCAACACGGCGACGCCGTCGGCGAACTGGAGCACCGCCGAGGCATCGGTGGGATGGTGCACGAGCCGGTCGGCGCCGACGAAGACGTCGCCGAGGTTGGCGAGCAGGATGTCGCCGTCGATGTCCTCGTCGCCGAAGGCGACCTCGGCCGCATCGTCGGACGCCTCGCCGTCGTCGCCATCGCCGTCATCGCCGCCGTCGCCGTCGAGCAGGTGCGAGGCGTTGGTGTACCCGCCGATCGTGCGCGCCGACGCCTCGATCCGATCGAGTGCGGCGTCGACGGCCTCCTGGTCGTCGGCCCCGATGACCAACGCCCCGTCCTCGTCGAGGGCGAAGGTGATGGCCAACCGCTCGAGCTCGTCGTAGAGCGCCGAGTACTGCGCGTCGGTGAGGGCGTCGAGGTCGTACACGACCTGGTCCTCACCGAGGTCGACGCCGTCGACCATCGCCGCGGCCTCGTCGACGAGCGCGTCGACCCGCTCCTCGAAGACCGCCGGCACGACGAGGGTGGCGCCTTCCCAGGCGTGCGGGATGCCGGGCGCGTCGTCGGCCTGGAGCGCGTCGGGCAGCGTCGTGCCGACGAGCAGCTGATCGACGAGCTTGCGCCCTTCGATCGACCAGTCGGCGAGGTCGTAGGCGACCTCGCCGGTGGCGTCGGTCTCGTCGACGTCGGGTGCGGTGTCGACGAGGGCGACCTCGCAGTCGGGGCAGGTGTCGACCGAGTCGACGAACTCGCCGCCGCAGGAGGGGCAGTACAGGGTGGCCATGGCGGGCGATCTTGTCAGATGACGGGGGTCTCGGTGTAGGTGCCGAAGACGTCGGCGAGCGCCGCCATCACCTCGCCCTCGGTCGCCATGGTGCGCACGGCGTCGATGAGCGTCGGCATGAGGTTCGCTTCGGCGTCGTCGGCCACCCGCCGCACCTCGTCGAGCGCCCGGGCGACGGCGTCGCTGTCACGGTCCGCCTTGACGGCGCCGAGACGCTTGATCTGGGTCTGCTCCTGCTCGGCGGTGATGCGCAGGATCTCCATGGAGGCGTCGTCGTTGCCCTCGGTGAAGGCGTTGACGCCGACGACGACGCGCCGCCCCGACTGCACCTTGCGCTCGAGCTCGTAGGCGCTGTCGGCGATCTCGGCCTGGAACCACCCGTCGTCGATGCCGGCGTGCACGCCCTCGAGGATCGATCCGCCGCCGATGCGGTCGAGGTGCTCGAAGATCTCGGTCGCCCGCCGCTCCATCTCGTCGGTCAGCTCCTCGACGAACCACGAGCCGCCGAGCGGGTCGGCCACGTTGGTCACGCCGGTCTCGTGGGCGATGACCTGCTGCGTCCGCAACGCGATGCGCGCCGCCTTCTCGGTCGGCAGCGCCAGGGCCTCGTCCATCGAGTTCGTGTGCAGGCTCTGCGTCCCGCCGAGCACGCCGGCCAGGGCCTCGATGGCGGTGCGGGCGACGTTCACCTCGGGCTGCTGCGCCGTGAGCGACACCCCGGCGGTCTGGGTGTGGAAGCGCAGCGTCATCGACCGCTCGTCGGTGGCGCCGTACCGGTCGCGCAGCCAGCGAGCCCAGATGCGCCGGGCGGCGCGGTACTTGGCGATCTCCTCGAAGAAGTCGATGTGGGCGTTGAAGAAGAAGCTCAGCCGCGGGGCGAAGGCGTCCACGGGCAGACCGGCCTGCTGGGCGAGCTCGACGTAGGCGAAGCCGTTGGCCAGCGTGAAGGCCAGCTCCTGGGCAGCTGTCGAGCCGGCCTCACGGATGTGGTAGCCGGAGATCGAGATCGGGTGCCACCGGGGCATCTCGGCGGCGCAGAAGGTCATGGTGTCGCGCACCAGGCGCATCGACGGCCGCGGCGGGAACACGAACTCCTTCTGGGCCTGGTACTCCTTGAGGATGTCGTTCTGCAGCGTGCCGCCCAGGCGGGCGCGCTCGACGCCGTGGTCCTCGGCGGTGGCGACGTACATGGCGAAGATCACCGCCGCCGGCGAGTTGATCGTCATCGACGTGGTCACCGCGCCGAGGTCGATGTCGGCGAACAGGTCGTGCATGTCGGCGAGCGTGTCGACGGCGACACCGCACTTGCCGACCTCACCCTCGGCGAGCGGGTCGTCGGAGTCGCGTCCCATCAGGGTCGGCAGGTCGAACGCCGTGCTCAGGCCCGTGCCACCGGCGGCCAGCAGGTCCTTGAAGCGGGCGTTGGTGTCGGCCGGCGTGCCGAAGCCGGCGAACATCCGCATGGTCCACAGCTTCGACCGGTACATCGAGGCGTACGGGCCGCGCGTGTAGGGGTACTGGCCCGGGAAGCCGACGCCGTCGGAGGGGTCGTCGGGCCCGTAGAGGGGCTCGAGCGGCACGCCCGACATCGTCTCGAACGTCGCGTCCGCGGGTGCCGCCGCCTCGTAGGCCGCCCGCCAGGTGTCCTTGCTCGCCATGGCGTCCAGTGTCACACACCGGCCCGCCCCGAGGTCCGGTCGCGCCGGCATGGGACCGGCGCAGGCGGGTGGGAGCCGGGTCCCGGGCCAGGGGTAGGGTCTTGCGCCATGGCTGCAGAACGACCTGATCGGAACCTGGCGCTCGAGCTCGTGCGCGTGACCGAGGCGGCGGCCCTCGCCGCCTCGCGCTGGATGGGCCGCGGCGACAAGGAAGGTGCCGACGGCGCCGCCGTCGACGCCATGCGCGCCGTGCTGTCGACCGTCTCGATGGACGGGGTCGTCATCATCGGCGAAGGCGAGAAGGACGAGGCGCCGATGCTCTACAACGGCGAGGAGATCGGCGACGGCACGCCCCCGGCCGTCGACATCGCCGTCGACCCGATCGACGGCACGACGCTCACGTCCAAGGGCCGCGGCAACGCGCTGGCGGTCATCGCCCTGTCCGACCGGGGCTCGATGTACGACCCCGGCCCGTGCGTCTACATGGAGAAGATCGCCGTCGGCCCCGCCTGCAAGGGCCGCATCGACATCGACGCCTCGATCACCGACAACCTCGCCGCCGTCGCCGAGGCGCTGGCCAAGCCGGTCACCGACGTCACGGCCGTCATCTTGGAGCGCGACCGCCACGACGACATGGTCGCCGAGATCCGTGAGGCCGGCGCCCGGATCCGCCTGATCCCCGACGGTGACGTCGCCGGCGCCATCTCCACCGCCTGGCCCGACTCCGGCGCCGACATCCTCTTCGGCATCGGCGGCACCCCCGAAGGCGTCATCGCCGCCGCTGCCCTCAAGTGCATGGGCGGCGACATGCACGGCAAGCTCTGGCCGCGCAACGACGACGAGCGCGACGCCGCCGTGGCCGCCGGCTACGACCTGGCCAAGCCGCTGTCGATCGACGACCTGGTCGCCGGCGACAACTGCTTCTTCGCCGCCACCGGCATCACCGACGCCGAGCTCGTCAAGGGCGTGCACTACACGAGCAACGGCGCCTCGACGCAGTCGCTCGTCATGCGGTCCAAGTCCGGCACCGTGCGGCTGGTCAACGCCTGGCACCGGCTCGACAAGCTCGCCGAGTTCTCCTCCGTCGGCTTCTGACCGACCGGGTACGTAGGTCCGACCGGGGCGGCTGTGGTCAGCCGTCGCGGCCGGCCAGGCGCGCCGGCGCGCCGACGAGGCGCCCGATCAGCCAGCGCCGTGCCGTGCGCGGCAGCGGCGCCTCCAGCGCGTTGACCACCTTGTAGCCGGCGCCCGGGACGCACAGCACCTTGCCGGCAGCGGCGGCGTCGAGCGTCTCGGCCGCCACGGCGTCGGCTGTCAGCCAGGCGAAGGCCGGGGCCATGGCCTCGATCGACGACGCCGCCTCGGGGTCCGGCCCGTTGCCGCCCATGGCGGCGGCGAACTCGGTGCGGGTGTAGCCGGGGAGCACGGCCGTGGCCGTGACCCCGGTGCCCCGCAGGTCCTGCGCCAGGCCCTCGGTGAACATCGTGACGAACGCCTTGGTGGCGCCGTAGGTGGCCATGCCCGGCGTCGGCTGGTTCGACGCCAGCGACGACACGTTCACCACCGCCCCCCGGCCGCGCGCCACCATCGGCCCCAGCGCGGCGTGGCTCAGCCGCAGCACGGCGACGGCGTTGAGCGCCACCTCCCGTGCCTCGCCGTCGAGCGGCAGCTCCCAGAAGGCGCCCGCCGTGCCGAACCCGGCGTTGTTCACCAACAGGTCGATCGGCTCGTCGTCGGCGGCGAGCCGCGCCTCGACGGCGGCGCACCCATCGGGGTCGGCCAGGTCGGCGACGAGCACCTCGACCGACGTGCCCGGTTGGTCGGCGTGGACCTCGGCCGCCAGCGCCTCGAGCGCGTCCCCGCGCCGTGCCACGACCACCACGCGCGCCACACCCCGCTCGGCGAGCAGGCGCACGAGGCTGGCGCCGATGCCCGCCGACGCTCCGGTCACGAGCGCGCTGCGCCAGGGAGCGCTCACACGGCCACCTGCAGCTCGCGCAGCCCGCGCAGCACGAAGTGCTCGCGGTACTCGGGGGTCGTCGTGCGCAGCTCCATGTCGGGGAACCGCCGCACGAGCGAGCCGATGGCGACCTGGCCCTCGGCACGCGCCAGCGACGCCCCGAGGCAGTGGTGGATGCCGTGGGAGAAGGCGAGGTGGTGGGGGTCGCTGCGTCCGATGTCGAACGTCTCGGGGTGGTCGAAGCGCGCCGGGTCCCGGTTGGCGGCGGCGAGCAGCGTCACCACCTGGTCGCCCGCGGCGAACGTCCGACCGCCGACCTCGATCTCGGTGGTGGCGACCCGACCGGTCAGGTGGGCGGCGCCGTCCCAGCGCAGGCACTCGTCCACCGTCGAGGCGATCAGGTCCGGCTCGGCGACGAGGCGGTCGAACTGGTCGCGGTGCTCGAGCAACGCCTTCATCCCGTTGCCGATGAGGTTCGTCGTCGTCTCGTGCCCGGCGATGAACGTGAGCAGCGTCATCATCCGCAGCTCCGACTCGGTCAGCCGGTCGCCCGCCTCCTCGGCGGCGAGCAAGGCCGACACCAGGTCGTCCCCGGGAGCGCGCCGGCGCTCCTCGAAGAGGTCGTTGAAGTAGTTGATGATCGCCATGACCCCGGCGAGGCCGGCGGTGAGCTCGTCGTGGGAGATGTCGCCGTCGAGCAGCCGTGACGCCGCCGACGACCAGGGGGCGAACAGGTCCCGGTCGGCGACCGGCACGCCCATCATCTCGCAGATGACCGTGATCGGCACCGTGTACCCGAGGTCGGCGACGATGTCGAGGCCGCCCTCGTCAGCGGCGCGGTCGAGCACCTCGTCGACGATCTCGCCGATGCGCGGGCGCAGCGCCTCGACCCGTCGTGGCGTGAACGCCTTGGACACCAGTCGCCGCAGCCGCGTGTGGTCCGGCGGGTCCATGAACAGCAGCACGTGCAGGTCGGTCTGGCTGGTGGCCGTGCGCACGTCGGTGGCCTGCTCCCGCTTGGCCTGCGGTCGGTGCACCGGGTTCGAGCTCCAGCGCGTGTCGCGCAGCACGGCCTCGCAGTCGGCGAAGCGGGTGAGGATGAACACGTCGGGTTCGAGCGGGCTCTGGTAGATCGGCGCCTCCTCTCGCAGGCGCCGGTACACCGGGTACGGGTCGGCGCGGAAGGCCGGATCGAACGGGTCGATCGCCGTGATGTCGAACGTGGTGCTGTCGAACGTGTCCGAGCTCATGCGCCGGCTCCCCCTGCGTAGCGGCCCGCCCGTTGCCTCCGCTGCGGCACGCGCACGCTAGGCCCCGCGGTGTCGCCTCAGGGTATGGCGCGCCGACGCGGTGCGCCGCCGTTCAGGACTCGCGGGCCAGGTCGCGCTGGCCGCGCCGCGACAGCTGCGCCAGCTCCTCGGCCGTCTCGAGCGTCGAGTACACGAAGCCCTCGAGCGCCTCGCGCCGTGCCTCGATGCCCGCCTGGACCTCGGTGCGCCGGTCGTGGATCGCCTCGCGCGTCTCGCCGAACGCCTCGACGGCCGAGTCCTTGCGCTCGACCAACGCGTGGGCGACGTTGGTGCCCGCGGCGTTCACGGCGAGGCGCGCCTTGTTCCAGTGCACCCGGAACATGCCGATGTCGAAGTTGCCGTCACGCACCCGGCTCGCCGCCTTGACGTGGGCCGGCGGCGCCTTCAGGTCCTTGACGATGCCGACCCAGCTCAGCCCCTTGAGCACGTAGAACGTCGGATCCCACTCCCACCAGAAGAAGCCCTGGCGTGCCGACGCCGGGTAGTAGTGGTGGTTGTTGTGCCACCCCTCGCCCATCGTCAGCACGGCGAGCAGGGCGGAGTTCCGGCTGGTGTCCTCGGTGGCGTACCGGCGCCTGCCGAAGACGTGCGCCAGCGAGTTGATGAAGAACGTCGAGTGCCACAGCAGCACGGTCGACAGGAAGAACCCGACGACCAGGCCCTCCCACGAGCCGATCAGCCAGCAGGCGATGGCGAGCGACCACGGCGCCACCCAGTCGTACTTGTTGATCCACCGCAGCTCGGGGTACTTGGCGAAGTCCGAGATCTTGTCGAAGTCGGTGTGCGCGTGGCTGTCGACGAGGATCCAGCCGACGTGGCTCCACCAGAAGCCGCGCTGGGGCGAGTGCACGTCGAGATCGGTGTCCGAGTACCGGTGGTGGTCGCGGTGGTGCTGGGCCCACCACAGCGGCCCCTTCTGCGCCGAGGAGGTGGCGCCGAAGGCGAAGAGGAACTGCGGCACCCGCGCCAGCTTGAAGCTCTTGTGCGAGAAGTAGCGGTGGTAGCCGGCGGTGATGAAGAACATCCGGCCCCAGAACGTGATCATCAGCAGGGCGACGGACTGCCAGCTGATGCCGGTGACGACGATGAGGATCGGCGACAGGTTCACCAGGTAGAACGGCAGCGAGTCCTTGAAGTGGACCCGCTCGTGGCTGCGCTCGACCGGGGCGCGGCGCAGGCGTGACGTCGGTGCCGACGGCGTCGACTCGGATGTGGTGGTCAACGGGTCCTCGGGATCGATCGAAGGTGCGGGTGGGGCGCCGCGAGGGGCCGGCGCCGACGGCGGCACGCTAGCCGACCTACCGGTAGGTAGGCGACCGCCCGAACCGGTCATCCGGCACAGCGATCGGGAACCTTCATCGGGCTCGCAGCGTTACGTTCCACGGGTCTGCAGCACCGCCGGCGCGGCGTACCGATGCTTCGGGCCGAGGAGGACGACAGACCATGACCGACGCCGACGACCAGGTCCCCGGTCCCGACGCCACGCCCGCGCCGTCCGCCCCCGGCACCGAGGTCGTCGCACCCGCCGGTGCCCGCCCGGTCGACGGTGCAGGGCGGCCGAGTCGGCCCCAGGCCGCCGTCGCCGGCGCACTCGCCGCTGCGGTCGCCCTCGCCGTCGCCACCTTCGTCGGGGCGCTCGCCGCGCCCGGCCCGTCGCTGGGGACCAGCGTGGGCACGGGGTTGATCGACAGCGTCGCCGGGCCCGTCAAGGAACCGGCCGTCGCCCTGTTCGGCGACAAGGACAAGGCGGCGCTGCTCACCGGCATCGTGCTGATCAGCCTCGGCATCGGCGCCGTCCTGGGCCTGGCCGCCCGGCGCCGCCCGTGGATCGCCGTCGCCGGCTTCGTCGCCTTCGGCGCCGGCTGCATCGCCACCGGCCTCACCGATCCGCTGGCCACGCCGGGCGCCGTCGTCGTCGCCACGCTCTTCGCCGTGCCCGCCGGGCTGGCGGCGCTGTTCGGGCTCTTCTCGGTCGCCGCCACGGGCAGCGCCGTCGCCGCCGCCGGACCGGCCGTGCGCGGCACCGCCGTCGTGACCGAGTGGCCCACGCAGCGGGCCGCCACCCGTCGGGCGTTCATCACGTGGAGCGGCGGCGCCGGTGTCTTCGCCCTCGCCGCCGCCGCCGGCGGGCGTTCGCTGGCGTCGCGGTCGGTGGCCGAGTCCGAACGCCAGCTGGTGGCGTTGCCCCAGGCATCGGGTGGCACGGCCGCCACCGTCGCTGTGTCCGCCGACAACCCGTTCGGCGTCGCCGGTCTCAGCCCGTACGTGACCCCGAACGACAGCTTCTACCGCATCGACACCGCGCTCGTCTCGCCGCAGGTCGACCCCAAGGACTGGTCGCTGACCATCGACGGGATGGTCGACAACCCGTTCACGTTGACCTTCGACGAGCTCCTGGCGCTCCCGATGGTCGAGGAGACCGTCACGTTGTCGTGCGTGTCGAACGAGGTCGGCGGCAACCTCGTCGGCAACGCCGTGTGGCTCGGCTACCCGCTGGCCGACCTGCTCGAGCGCGCCGGCGTGCAGCCGGGCGCCACCCAGATCGTCGGGACGAGCGTCGACGGATGGGAGGCCGGCTTCCCCACCGCCGACGCCCTCGACGGGCGCGTCGCCCTCGTCGCCGTCGGCATGAACGGTGAGCCGCTGCCCATCGCCCACGGGTTCCCGGCGCGCCTCGTCGTCGAAGGCCTCTACGGCTACGTGTCGGCCACGAAGTGGCTGACGAAGATCACCCTCACGACGTGGGAGGCCTTCGACGGCTACTGGATCGACAAGGGCTGGTCCAAGGAAGGCCCGATCAAGACGCAGTCGCGCATCGACGTCCCGCGCAATCGGGCCGAGCTCGCCGCCGGTCAGGTCGCCGTCGCCGGCGTGGCCTGGGCGCCCGACCGCGGCATCGCCAAGGTCGAGGTGCAGGTCGACGATGGCCCGTGGCAGGAGGCCCAGCTCGGCGAGGTCGCCTCGGACGCCACCTGGCGCCAGTGGTACCTGCCGTGGGATGCCACGCCGGGCGAGCACGTGCTGCGGGTGCGGGCCACCGACGGCACGGGGCAGACCCAGACCGAGGAGCTCGCCGAGCCGGCGCCCGACGGCGCCACCGGCTGGCACACCCGGCGCGTCGTCGTGACGTGAGCGCGGCGTCTCGGCGGGGCCCGCTAGGCCCCAGCGGGGCGGAACACGGCGATCGACACCTCGTCGGTGACCTCGCGGAAGGTCATCTCGAGGGGCATGCCGATCTCGAGGTCCTCGACCGCGCAGTCGATGATCTGGGTCATCATGCGTGGCCCTTCCTCGAGGTCGACCACGGCGGCGACGTACGGCACCTGCTCGTTGAACGGCGGCAGGTCGTTCACGAACACGGTGGAGTGCGTGTAGAGCGTCGCCTTCCCGCAGGCGGGCTGCCAGCTGACGTCCTCGCTCCAGCACTCGGGGCAGAACGGGCGGGGGTAGTAGTGCAGGGCGCCGCAGTCGCCGCAGCGGCGCAACAGGAGCTTGCCCTCGCGCATCCCCGCCCAGAACTCGGCGGACTCCGCCTCGATGGTGGGCAGGTCGAACCGTGGTGCGTCGGCCATGGCGGCACCATACCTGACACGTCCGTCAGGTAGCCATCCGGTGCGTCAGCTGCGCCCGTCCGACGCCTGCTCGACCGTGTACTTGGCGCAGACCTGCTCGCCGACCAGCTCGCCGTCGAGGCCGTTGAGGAACCCGTCACGGAAGGCCTCGATGCGCTGGAAGGCGTTGCCCTTCTCGGTGTTGCCCTGCTCGTCGGGCTGCTCGGAGAAGGCGAGGAAGGCTGCCAGCCCCTCGTCGAGGTCACCGGGACTCAACGACAGACCCTCGTCCTCGGTGACGCGGTCGCCGCGCACGACGCTGGCCGTCCACGTGCCGGTGAAGCACGACTCCTGCAACGCCGTGTACAGGTCACCTGCGGTCTGGCCGTTCTGCACCTGGAACGCCACGGCCCACTGGTGGGCGAACAAGATGATCATGCCGAAGTCGCCGATGTCACCGTGGACCTCGCGGGTGAAGTCGTCGTCGTAGAGCACCACGTTGTCGTCTGGGCAGAACACGACGGCGCCGACGGCCTGGGCCTTGGTCAGCCGCTCGTCGCCGCAGGCCGGGTACTTCCCCTCGTCCCCGGCGTAGCCGACCACGTCGCCGATCGGGATCCAGTCGTGCTCGACCGCGTCGGAGAGGTCCTGCCAGTAGGCGTCGAGATCGGCCACGGCCGCCGGGAGGATGTCGTCGTACGGGGCGTTGCCCTCGTTGTCGAAGTCCTCCTGATCGGTGAAGACCTCTTCGAACACGGCCGGGAACTTGTCCGGGTCCTCGTACTCGGCGCAACGCTCGGGCCCCTGGTTGAAGCCCTCCTCCATGGCGCCGAGGCGGTCGAAGGCGGAGCCGTGCGCCATGTCCGCCGTCGGGTCGTTGCCGACCGGGTCGGCGAGCTCCAGGGCGCCGGCGACCATCAACGGGATGTCGGACTGGCCGAACGACAGCTCGCCGCCCGAGTCCATGGCGTCGCGGGCCCAGGCGGCGGCGAAGCAGTCGGCCTGGAGCTCGAACACGATGGTGGAGATCTGGTCGTTCTTGCGCCACATGCCCGAGCGGTTCTGGATGGCGTGGCCCCACTCGTGGGCGAAGACGAACGCCACGGTGAACTGGCCGTAGGTGTCGTAGAGGTCCGAGATCAGCCCGACCTCGTCCCACATGATGAGGTCGTCGGGCTGGCAGTAGAAGGCGTTGTCGGCGAACTCCTCGTAGGTGAAGTCGATGCCACCGCACGAGACCGGCGGGTTGTCCGGCGAGTAGGGGTGGAAGCCACCGGAGATGGGCTCGTACTCGTCGCCGTAGACCTCCGGGAAGGTCTCGGTCCAGTACGCCTCGATGCTCTCGAACGAGGTGTCGATGAGCTTGTCGAGCGGGATCCGCTTCGGCGCTTCGCGCGGCGCCTCGGTGGACGGCGGTGCCGCCGTGGTCGAGGCGTCGCCCTGGGCCTGCTGCGTCCCCGTGCTCGAACACGACACGCCCACCACGGCGAGCAGGGCGACGACGACCGCCGCGACGCTTCGGGACCGAACCATGACGCCTCCAAGGAAAACCAACGCCGACGAGCGCCTGATGCTAGCCCCGGGTCGCCGCGGCCCGGCGGGCGGGCGGCGAACATCTGACGACCCGTCAGGCCGGACCGTAGACTCGCCGCCCATGACCGACGAGACCCCGCTCACCGAGCAGCTCCAGCACCGCGTCGACGGCGGCGTGGCGTGGCTGACGCTGAACCGCCCCGAGGCACACAACGCCATCACGCCCGACCAGCGTGACCGGATGATCGACCTGCTCAAGGCGGCGTCGGACGACCTCGCGGTGCGGGCCGTGGTCATCACCGCCACCGGCAAGGGGTTCTGCACCGGTGCCGACCTGCGCGCCTCCCGCCCGCCCGCGCCCAAGCCCGAGGGTGCGCCGGAGCGCGTCGCCGGCGATGTGGCCCGCATGATCCGCGACGGCGCCCAGCGCCTGGTGGCATCGATCCTCGACTGCGAGAAGCCGGTCGTCGCCGCCGTCAACGGCACCGCCGCCGGCATCGGCGCCCACATCGCCTTGGCGTGCGACCTGGTGCTGGCCGCCGAGTCCGCCAAGTTCGTCGAGGTGTTCGTGCGCCGCGGCCTCGTCCCCGACGGCGGCGGCGCCTACCTGCTGCCCTGGCTGGTCGGCGTCCAGAAGGTCAAGGAGCTGCTGTTCTTCGGCGACAGCGTGTCCGCAGCCGATGCCGCGGCGATGGGCCTCGTCAACCGGGTCGTGCCCGACGACGAGCTCGCCACCACCGCCGCCGAATGGGCCGGCCGCCTCGCCGCCGGGCCGACCCGGTCGATCGCCCTGAGCAAGTGGCTGGTGAACCGCTCGCTCGAGTCGGACCGCGCCGGCGCCTTCGGTGACGAGGCGCTGGCCCAGGACCTCAACATGACGACGCACGACGCCAACGAGGGCGTGCGCTCGTTCGTCGAACGGCGCGACCCCGACTACCGCGGCTGGTGATGCCACAGCGGTCGTAGCGGCCCCGGCTCCTCCGTGCGGTCGTCGCCGGCGCCAGCAGATGCACGCGGTCGTCGCCGGCACGGCCGTTCGCACTTCGACCCGGCAGTTTCGGTGCATTGCTGACGCGATCTGCCGGCTCGAACGCGCCGGCGCGTCGTCAGGCCCAGTCGGGCGGATCGGGCCAGGCCAGGTAGGGCTCGTCGTCGGCCCGCTGGCGCACCACGCGGGCGGGGTTGCCCACCACGAGCTGGTTCGGCGGGACGTGCTCGAGCACGACCGACCCGGCGCCCACCACCACACCGTCGCCGAGGAAGAGCCGGTGGATGACCGACGCGCCCAGCCCGACGGCGACGCGCTCGCCGAGCGTGACGTTGCCGCCCGTCGCGGCGTTGGGCGCCAAGCTGGCGTAGTCGCCGACGACGTTGTCGTGGTCGACGGAGCAGCTCGTGTAGAGGATCACCTGCTCGCCGATGCGGCAGTCGTTGTTGACGACGACGCCGGCCATGACGACCGTCCCGTCGCCGATCGTCGTGCGCGCCCCGATGACGGCGTTCGGGTGCACGGCCGTGGCGAACCGCACGCCGGGCACCTCCTGCCGCAGCTGCGCCACCAGGCGGCAGCGGGCGGCGTTGTCGCCGATGCCCACGAGCACGTCGTCGGCGCGGCCGTCGCCGAGCACGGCGCCCAGGTCGGCGAGGGTGCCGAGGACCGGCAGGCCGTGCAGCACGGTGCCGGCCGGCACCGCGTCGTCCACATACCCGACGGGCGTCCCGCCGGCGGCGCGCAGCACCTCGGCCGCGTGCACGCCGTGCACCGAGGCACCGAGCACGACCGTCCGCCTCGCCGCCGGCGCGACGGTCTCAGCCACGCCCCAGCTCCATGGCGTCGCCGGCGGGCGTCGTCGGCGCAGGCGGTGCCGTCAGGTCGATCGCGGCCGGCGCCGATCCGTCGCACTGCGCCTCGAGGGCGGCACGCACCGCCTCGGCGTCGAGGGGCGGCGCGAAGTGGAACCCCTGGGCCAGGTCGCAGCCGAGGGCGGTCAACCACTCGGCCTGCTCGGCGCGCTCGACGCCCTCGGCCACCGTCTGCAGACCCAGCCGTTGCGCCACGTCGACGATCGCCGCCGTGATGGCGTCATCGCCGCCCGAGCCGCCGAGCCCCTCGACGAACGCCTTGTCGATCTTCAGGGCGTCGACCGGGAAGTGCTTGAGGTACGCCAGCGACGAGTAGCCGGTGCCGAAGTCGTCCAACGCCAGGCGCACGCCGACGCGGCGCAGCTCCAGCAGCGCCGCCTTGGTGGCGATGGCGTCCTCGAGCAGGGCGTTCTCCGTGATCTCGAGGTGCACACCGGCCGGATCGATGCCGGCGGCGTCGATCGTGGCGGCGATCCGGTCGGCGAGGTGCGGGTCGCTCAGCTCGCGCGCCGACAGGTTCACGTACACCGGGGTCGGCTCGCCGACGCTCGGATCGATCGGCCAGGTGGCAGCGGCCCGGCAGGCGCCGTCGAGCACGACGACCCCGATGTCGGCGATGAGCCCGGTCTCCTCGGCGACGGGCAGGAACTGGTCGGGCAGCAGCAACCCGCGCTCGGGATGCTGCCAGCGCACCAGCACCTCCACGCCGGCGATGCGCCGCGTCACCA
>JAGQTE010000479.1 GCA_020439175.1 Acidimicrobiales bacterium
GCCGAGCGCGTCGAGGCGCTCGACGAGCTGCGCCGGGCCCGACGTTCGAACCACCGGCGCAACATCCACTGGGTCGACGCCCTCTACAACGTGTACCTCACCGCCGTCGGCGCACTCGTCGCCGTGCTGGTGACGGCATCGTGGATCCCCGAGGAGAAGCTCGACGACGCCGGCATCGCCGGCTTCATCAGCGCCACCCCGGGCTGGGTCGGCCTCGCCGTGGCGGTGGCCTGGGCCGGCGGTCTGCGCTCCGGTGGGCGCGGTGGGCCGCTCACACTCGAGCCGGCGGTGGTCTTCCACGAGCTGCTCGGCCCGGTGCCGCGGGGCCCGGCGCTGCGAGCACCGGCGATGAAGCTGCTGCGCTTCGCCGCCTTCGCCGGGCTGCTGGTCGGCGCCCTGGTCGGCGTCCAGGCGACGCGTCGCCTGCCCGGCAACGCGCTGGTCATCGTCGGGTGCGCCGCCCTGCTCGGCCTGGCGCTGACGACCTCGACCGTCGGCCTCGCCATGCTCGTCTCCGGACGGCGGGTCCACCGCTATGTGGCGCTCGCCGTGGGGCTGGGCCTCGTGGCGTGGGCCGTCGCCGACCTGTGGTTCGGGACGGTCACGAGCCCGACCACCATGCTGGCCACGCTCGCCGTGTGGCCCGAGCAGTTCAACGCCGTGGCGTTCGTGGGGTTGGTGCTGAGCGGGCTCGCCGTCGTCGTCGGCCTGTCCGGCATCGCCGGCACCTCGATCGAGTCGGCCCGCCGGCGCGCCGGGCTCGTGTCGCAGCTGCGCTTCGCCGTCACCCTGCAGGACGTGCGGACCGTCGTGCTGCTGCGCCGCCAGCTCAACGAGGAAGAGCCGCGCGCCCAGCCGTGGATCCGCTTCACCCCCAAGGCGCGCAGCCGCGTCTACCCGACGTGGAAGCGCGACCTGCAGGGCTACCTCCGCTTCCCCATCACCCGCGTCCTGCGCCTGGTGGGTCTGGCCGTCGCCGCAGGCTTGTGCCTCGGCTTCGTGTGGCGTGGCGTCCCGGCGGCCATCGTCGGTGCAGCGGCTGCGCTGTTCATCGCCGCCTACGAGGCGAACGAGCCGATCGGCCAGGAGATCGACCATCCGACCCGCTGGTACGGGCCGCCCGTCGAGCCAGGATCGCTGCTGACGCGCCACCTGCCGGGGGCGATCGTGCTGATGCTGCTCGAGTGCGTCCTCGTCGCCGCCGCCGCCCTGATCCTCGTCCCACCCGGCGTGGTGGCGCAGCTGGCCCCGATCGTGATCATCCCCGTCGCCGGCGGCGCGGCCATCGGCGGCGCGGTCGCCACCGTGACCGGGCTGCCCGGGCCCACGGCCGACTTCGGCCGCTCGGGCATGAGCGGGGTCGGCGACGGCATGGGCGGCGACATCTTCGGCTACCAGGCCCTCGCACGACTCCTGCTCCCACCGGCGATCGTGCTGGCGGCGCTGGCGCCGCTGCTGGCGGCCGGGCACGATCCCGACGCCATCGCCGAGACGGCGGGGCGCGTGTCCAACCTCGTGTCGTTCTCGCTCGTGACGACCGTGGCGGGGTTCATCTACGTCCGCACGAGGAGGCCGAGTCGGCTGTGAGCGGCAAGTCCAAGTCCCAGCGATCCAAGGACCAGGCGCGCCAGCGCGCCGATGCGGCGGCCGCCAAGCGCGGCGACGACGCGGTCGAGGAGGCGCCGCCACCGAAGAAGTCGTCCTGGCTGCCCGACATGCCCGAGGACCGGCCCACGCCGCGCGCCGTCGAGAAGGGCGCCGTGCTCGTGGCGGAGGAGCTCGCCAAGGACTACGGCGACGGGCGCGGCCTGCAGGGGCTCGACCTCGTCGTCCAGCCGGGAGAGGTCGTCATGCTGGTCGGCCCCAACGGCGCCGGGAAGTCCACCTTCCTCGGCTGCTGCTCGGGTCTCGTCGAACCGACCGACGGCGCCGCCTGGCTCGGCGGGCACCTCGCCGGGTCGATCGAGGCACGCGGCGCCACGTCGTACATCCCGGACAGCCCGGTGCTCTACGAGGACCTGTCGGTGTGGGAGCACCTCGAGTACCTGGCCCGGCTGCACGCCACGCAGGACTGGGTCGACTACGCCGAGGACCTGCTCGACATGTTCAACCTGGCGCACCGCGCCGACGAGCTGCCGACCAAGTTCTCCCGAGGCCTCAAGCAGAAGACCGCGCTGATCGTCGGGCTGATCCGACCGTTCTCCGTGCTGCTGATCGACGAGCCGTTCGCCGGTCTCGACGTCCCCGGCCAGGAGACCCTCGTCGAGGTCATCGGCGACCTCGCCGAGCAGGGCGCGTCGATCATCTGCTCGACCCACCAGCTCGACCTGTTGGCGGTGGCGACGCGCCTGGTCGGTCTCCAGGACGGGTTGCTGGCCTTCGACGGCAAGCCGTCCGAGCAGCAGATCCGCGAGCTCGTCGGCGGCTGACCCCCGACTCGACCGCCACCGCCACCGCCGTCGTTCCGGTAGTGCAACCGGTTCGAGAACAGCGCGGTTGCACTACCAGAACGGGGGTGGCTGGTGCGGGCCGGGCGCGGTCCGCGTCCGGACGGCACGGCGCGCCTAGGTTCGCCCGACGATGGACGGGCCGGTCTACCGCAAGGGCATCCTGTCGGAGCCCCTCGACCTCGACGCCGGCGCGCCCCGCCAGCGCCAGTCCTTCCCCAAGGTCGAGGCCACGCCGGGGCTCGCCGCCGAGGCGCGGGGCTCGGGCGTGCGCGGCGTCGTCGTGCGCATCGACGGCGCCACGATCGTGCTGCGTGGACGCGACGGACGCGACCGCACGGCCCGGCTGGTCGACGGGGGCTTCACGGTCGACGGACGGCGCGTCACGCTGGTGCCGCCGCGTCAGGCGCCCCGCCGGCCCGAGCGCACGGCGTCGGGATCCGTCCCCGTGCCGGACGCGCCGGCGCGCATCGCCCGCGCCAGCCGCATCCTGGTCGAGGGGCGCCACGACGCCGAGCTGGTCGAGAAGGTCTGGGGTGACGACCTGCGCTACGAGGGGGTCGTCGTCGAGCCCCTCGACGGCGCCGACAACCTGGGCGAGATCGTGCGCAGGTTCGGCCCCCGGCCGGGACGGCGCCTGGGCATCTTGTTGGACCATCTCGTCGACGGGTCCAAGGAGTCGCGCATCGCCGCCGGCATCGACCATCCCGACGTCCTGGTGACCGGGCACCCGTTCGTCGACATCTGGTCGGCGATCGACCCGACGGTCGTGGGCGTTCGGGCGTGGCCCGACGTGCCCAAGGGCGAGCCGTGGAAGGAGGGCATCTGCCGGCGCCTGGGCGTGGACGATCCGCCGCGGTTCTGGCAGCGCCTCCTGGGCGGCGTGTCGTCGTACGCTGACCTCGATCCGACGCTCGTCGGCGCCGTCGAGCGGCTCATCGACTTCGTCACGACACCCGCCGAGTAGCACCGGGAGCCCGATCATGTGCGACACGCTGTGCACGCTCGGTCCGGCCGGCACGGTGTTCGCCAAGAGCTCCGACCGGCCGATCGGCGAAGCGCAGGTGGTCGAGGTGCACGACCGCCGCCCGGCGGGTGGCACGCTGCACACCCAGTACCTCGCCCTCCCCGACGCCGGGGCGGCGCAGGTCCTGGGCAGCCGCCCCACCTGGCTGTGGGGCTTCGAGCACGGGATGAACGAGCACCGCGTGGCGATCGGCAACGAACGGGTCTGGACCGATGACGACCCGACGAGCGCCCCCGACGGCCTCATCGGCATGGACCTCGTCCGTCTGGCGCTCGAGCGTGGCCGCACCGCGACCGAGGCGGTGGACGTCCTCACCGACCTGCTCGAACGCCACGGGCAAGGCGGCATCGCCGATGCCACGACCGGCGAGCCGTACTGGTCGTCGTTCCTCGTCGCCGACCCGACCGACGCCTGGGTGGTCGACACCTCCGGCACGGCCTGGGCCGCCGAACCCGTTCCGCCCGGCGGCAGCCGCTCGATCTCGAACCGGTTGTCGGTCGGTGCCGGCTGGACACGAGCCGGCGGCGGTCTGGCGCCCGGCACCTCGTTCACGGCCGCCCACCTGCCCGCCGACGTCCCGACGGGCTTCGCCGACGTGCGCGCCGCCGTGACCGCTGCGGCAGCCGCCGAACGGCGGACCGGTGCCGGCCTGCGCGCTGCGCTCCGCGACCACGGCGCGGCCGGGACGGCGACCGGCGCGCCTGCTACGGCGGGTGGCCGAGCGATGGCGGTGGACCCGCTCCCCGACCGCCGCGCCGACCTCGACGGCACCGGGGTGACGGTGTGCATGCACGTGCGCGGCTTCCAGGCGACGGCGGCGTCGATGATCGTCGAGCTGGATCGCGACCCCGACGCGCCCGTGGTGGCGTCATGTGCCCTGGGCGCGCCGTGCGTCGGCGTGTTCGTCCCGGTCTTCCTCGATGCCGGCGGGCCGACCTCGCTCGCCGATCCCGCCACCTGGCAGGCGGTCGACGGGCTGCGTCGTGCCGTCGAGCGGGCGACCGACGACGGCGGGGCGGCGACCGGCCACGAGCTGCAACTCGCCGTACGGGCGGTGCTCGACCCGATCGAGGACGAGCTGACCGACGCCGCCGCTGCGGCACGGACGAGCGACCTGGCGGCACGCCGGGCGGTGCGGCACCTCGCCGACGCCCGCCTCCCCGCAGCTCTGGCGGCCGCCTCCGCCCTCGTCACCGCCTGGCGGTGACGCTCGCCGGCGCCGATCGCTGCGCGAGACTGCTCGAGGTGGCCGCGACCGGCGCGACCACCGACCGTCGGGAGGTCGTCGTGGGTCGCTTCCAAGCCAGCTGGCAGCTGCTCGGCTCGTCGTGGTCCGTGCTCAAGGCCGACAAGGAGCTGACGGTGGTTCCGGTCGTCTCGACCGTCACGTCGCTCGTGATCGCCGGCGTGCTCGGCGCCGGGGCGTACTTCACGTTGCAGGAGACGACGACCGTCGGCTCCACCAGCGGCTCGTACGAGCTGTCGGCCACGCCGCTCACCTACGTGGTCGGGGTCGTCGCCTACCTGGTCCTCGCCGTCGTCGTCACGTTCTTCACCGGCGTGCTGTGCAGCGGCGCCTACCAACGGCTCTCGGGCGGCGATCCCAGCCTCGGCTCGGCGTTCGCCGGCGCCACCAGCCGCTTCCCCCAGCTGGCGCTGTGGGGCCTGCTCACCGGCACGGTCGGGCTGATCCTGCAGGCCATCCGGGAGCGGGCCGGCTTCCTCGGCGACATCGTCGCCAGCATCGTCGGCGCCGCCTGGGACATCGTCACCTGGCTCGCCATCCCGGTGGTGATCGTCGAGGGCACCGGCCCGATCGCCTCGCTCAAGCGCTCGGCGTCGCTGTTCAAGCAGACCTGGGGGGAGAACCTGATCGCCCAGGCGGGCTTCGGGCTCGCCGGCTTCGTGATCATGCTGCCGGGCCTGGTGCTGTTCGGGGCGCTGTCGGTGGTCGTGCCGTTCGTCGGCATCCCGCTGCTCGTGGTGTGGATCGTCGCCGTCGCCGTCGTCCTGTCGACGCTCGGCGGCATCTACCGCACGGCGCTGTACCTGTACGCCAGCACCGGGCAGGCGCCCCAGGGCTTCGACCAGAACCAGATGGCCTCGTCGTTCCGGTCGAAGGTCAAGGCCTGACGTGACCGGGCGGGCCCCCGGTCACGGCACGGCGATCGGGGTGACGGCGATGGTCACCGACGTCGTCGGCGCACCGTCGACGACCGGCACCGCGGTGCCATGCTCGAACCACTGCGGGTCGCGCAGCACCTCGACGCCGTCATGGATCACCGGCGGCACGTACGGGCCGCCACGGAACATCTGCGGGTCGAAGACCGCCACCTTGTAGTCCTCGGCCTGCAGGCCGCGCACGATGAAGGTGCCGTCGGCACCGACCATGGCGGCACCGGCGA
>JAGQTE010000480.1 GCA_020439175.1 Acidimicrobiales bacterium
CACGTCGCGCACGGTCCACCCGGCGCACAGGCTCGGCGTGGCACACTGGTCGTCGGTCCAGGTCGCAATCTCGTCGCAGAGCGCACGCCGCTCGGCGGCGATCATGGCAAAGGTGTCGTCGGCGTGGATCACTGGCCGGGGCAGGGCCCGTTCACGGGGTTCTTGACCGAGGCGTCGGGCATCAGCGTGTTGCAGAAGATGGCACCCTCGAGGTTGGCCCCCGTCAGGTCCGCGCCCGTGAAGTCGGCGTTGGTGAGGTTGGCGCCGGTCAGGTCGGCGTCGGTCAGGTTCGCTCCGCTGTTGTCGCCGTCGGCGAACGAGGCCCCTTGCAGGTTGGCGCCGGAGAAGTCGGTGCCGATCGTCGACGAGAAGTCGAAGTTCGCGCCCGCCAGGTCGGCACCGGCGAACGTCGCCCCGTTGAGCGAGCCGAACTGCATCACGGCCTTGGTCAGGTTGGCGCCGGTCAGGTCGGTGCCCGACAGCGATGCGCCGTTGAGGGTCACCCCCGACAGGTTGGCCCCGCGCGCCATCGCCAGGTCGAGCGTGATCTGGTCGAGGTTCCCGCCGGCGAAGTCGGCGTTCTCCAGGTTGGCGTACGGCATGATCACGCCGAACAGCGACTGCCCGGCGAAGTCCGAGCCGGCGCACTCGGTGCGGGCGACGACCGTGCACCCGGCCACGACCGAGCCCGTCTCGACATAGGGCGTCGAGTAGGCGACGACCAGCGGGTAGTACGGGTTCTCGTCGTTGATCGTGAGCGGCTCGTCGCCTGCCGCCACCGCGGCACCACACGTCTCGACAGCGGTCTCCGCCGACGGCTGCGGGTTGCGGATCGTGCCGTCGGGCATGACCGTCTGGCAGAACACGGCACCCTCGAGCGTGGCGTCGGTGAGGTCGGCGCCGGTGAGGTCGGCCAGCGTGAAGTTGACCCCGTTGAGGTTCGCCTTGGCGAACGACGACTCGGTGAGACCGGCCGACGTGAAGTTGGCGCCTTGCAGGTTCGCACCACTGAAGTCGGTGCTGGAGCTGGCGCACAGCACGCACTCCACGTCGGTGAGGTTGGCATCGGCGAACGACGCCTCGGTGGTGGCCGTCGCCGACAGCTTCGTGCCCTGCAGGTTGGCCCCCTGCAGCGAGCCGTACGCCACGCTGGCCTGCAGCAGGTTGGCGCCGGCGAGGTCGGCGCCGGCCAGATCGGCGTAGGCGAGGAACCCGCCCTGCAGGTACTCCCCGGCGAGGTTGGCGCCCGGGCACTTGGTGTAGGCGACGATCACGCAGCCGCCCACCGTGGTACCGGCTTGGACCTGCGTCGCCGACAGCGCCTTGGCCGCCACGTAGTACGGGTTGGTGGGCGCGAGCGTCACGGTCGCCCCCTTGGCGGTGCCCGTCGTCGTGCCCGGCTGCGCCGACGACCCGGTCGAACCGGCGGTGCCCGCCGTCGTGCCGGAGGTCGCTGCCTCGTCGCTGCTCGAACACCCGGCGCCCAGCAGCGCCAGCGCCGCCACCGCACCGAGCGCGGCGCGCCGCAGCATCGTCGTCCGGGACCTGCCCGCCTGTGTCGCCATCGCCCGCTCCTTGTCCACCCTGCGTCCGACGCACGTCGTCGGCCGCCGCACCCGCCGGCGACCCCGCCCGCCGCCGATCACGGTCGCCGATCATACGGTGGCCTCGGCGTGCCCGCCCGCGTGGTGCCGGTCGCTAGGGTCGCCGCTGTGAAGCGCCAGGACAAGGCCGATCGCATCGGCGAGATCCTCGACGACCTGTACCCCGACCCGCCGGTGCCGCTCGACCACGTCGACCCGTACACGTTGCTCGTGGCCGTGGCACTGTCGGCGCAGACGACGGACAAGAAGGTCAACGAGGTCACCCCGGCGCTGTTCGCCGAGGCGCCGACCCCCGAGGACATGGTGGCCATCGGGCCGGACCGCATCCTGGAGCTGATCCGCGAGATCGGCCTGGCGCCAACCAAGGCCCGCAACCTCTGGCTCGCCGCCGACCAGATCGTGGCGTCGGGCGGCGAGGTGATCGCCGACTGGGACTTCCTCGAGTCGCTGCCCGGTGTCGGCCACAAGACCGCCAGCGTCGTGATGGCCCAGGCCTTCGGCGTGCCGGCCTTTCCCGTGGACACGCACATCCATCGCTTGGCGGCGCGTTGGGGCCTGTCGAACGGCACGACGGTGGAGCGCACCGAGCGCGACCTCAAGGCCGTGTTCCCGCGCGAGACCTGGAACCGGCGGCACCTGCAGATCATCTTCTTCGGGCGCGAGCACTGCCCCGCCCGCCACC
>JAGQTE010000481.1 GCA_020439175.1 Acidimicrobiales bacterium
CCTCATCGGTCGCTACACCTTCGAGACCACGGTCGAGCCGGCCCCCGAGCCCACGGGCTGAGGACGCTCCCCGCCGGCGTGACCCAGGACGACCGCAGCGCCGGTCACGGCCCGTCCGGAACCGGCGGGACCTGTTCGAAGAAGGCCCACAGCTCGGCCGCCACCCCCGCCGGCCAGTCGTGGCCGACACCGCCCAGCTCGACGACGCGCACCGTCGTCCCGTCAGCGCACCCCGTCCAGACCCGGGTGGTCACCTCGCCGGGCGCGGCGACGGCGGAGGGGTCGGCGGGGCTGCTCGGCGTGGGCGCACAGCCGTCCGCCGTCGCCCAGAACGTGGCCAGGTCGTCGACCGGGAACGACGGGACGCGCAGATCGCCGAGCCGCCCCTCGCCGCCCGCGGCGCGGATGATCGGATCGTCCGTGCCGTGGTACTGCACGACCGAGACGGGCTCGGACGGCGTGCAGCCGTCGAGGGTCTCGCCGACGTTGCCGCCGCTGACGGGACCGACGGCGGCGACGAGGTCGGCGGCATCGCACGCCATGCGCACGCTCATCCCGGCCCCGTTCGAGAAGCCGGTGACGAAGACACGGCTGCGATCGACGGGGTGCTGCGCGTCGACTTGGTCGACGAGCTGACGCAGGTAGGCGACGTCGTCGGGCCCGCCCATGAAGATGGCCATCGACTCGTCGATCCAGCGGTCGTCGATGCCGTCGGGGAACACGGCGAGGAAGCCCTCGGCGTCGGCCAGCTCGGCGAACCCCGAGGCCGATGCCTGCTCGGTCCCGGACCCGCCGAGGCCGTGGAGCACGATCACGAGCGGAACCGGGCCGTCGGCCAGCGTCGCCGGTCGCCGCAGCGTGGCGGTTCGGGCGTAGCCGCCGACGGTTGCCGCCAACGTCACGAACGAGCCGGTGCCCGACGACGCAGGCGCCGCCGCCGGTACCTCGCCCGTGCCGGCGCAGGCAGACGCCGAGACCACGCACGACGCCAGCAGCACAACGAACACGAGCCGCAGCTGACGCTGCGGCTCGAGTGGTACCCCGTACGGGATTCGAACCCGTGTTACAAGATTGAGAATCTTGCGTCCTAGGCCTCTAGACGAACGGGGCAGGGTGCGGGCGGAGCGGCCGGCGAGCGGGCGCACCGCCCTGAGATGCAGTTGTTGCTCGGGGGGGAGGACTCGAACCCCCAATATCGGGACCAGAACCCGGTGTGTTGCCAATTACACCACCCCCGAAAGGTGGCCCCTTCCGGGGAACCCCGCCGACCGAGCACGCTCCGCCGACGGACGGCACATCGTAGCGAGCGTGCGCGCACAGGTGAAACTCCGTTCGGACCGGACGCCGGCGACGGCGGCGCGTCGACGCACCGGGCGGTAGCGTATGTGACGGTTGTCACCGAGGGGGTGGGGGCATGCCACGAGCTCTGGCACCGAGGCGGACGAACGACGCGGTCGACCGGGACGACGCGGTCGCCGACCGGCGCCGGCGCGCCGCTGCCGCGCTGGCGATCCTCCTCGTGGCGATGGTGGTCGCGCCCTTGCTGGTCACGGCCTCCGGCGTGATCGATGCCGGGTGGGTGCCGAGCGGCGACGAGGCGGTCATCGTCACGCGCGTCGACGACATCGCCTCGTCCGACGCACCGCTCGTCGGCGCGTACTCCACCCGGGGCTTCTCGCACCCCGGGCCGATCCTCTACTACGCGCTCGCCGTCCCGCACTGGCTCAGCAGCGGGAACCCGTCGGCGCTGCTGGCTGCCACCGCCCTGATCAACGCCGCCACCGTGGCGGCGATCGGCTGGGTGGCGTGGCGGCGCGGCGGGCTGGGCCTGGTGACGGTCACCGTCGTCGGCCTGGCGTTGCTCGAGCACGGGTTGCGGCCCGACACGCTGGTGTGGTTCTGGAACCCGTTCGCGCCGCTGCTGCCGTATGTGCTGTTCCTGTTGGCGGCGTGGTCGGTCGCCGTGCGCGACTGGCGGCTGCTGCCCGTCGCCGTGGCGATGGGCAGCGTGGTGGCGCAGCTGCACGTCACCTACGTGCCGCTGACCGGCGCCGCCGCGGTCGTCGTCGGGGTCTGGCTCGCCACGCACCGGCGCCGGGCTCCCGACACCGACCGCGCGCCTCGGCACGCGCTCGTCCTCGCCGGCGCCGTCGGGTTGGCGCTGTGGCTCCCGGTGCTGGTCGACCTCGTCGCCGGTCGCCACAACCTGCTGCGGATCGTGGCCTACTTCGCCCTCGGCCGCGGCGAGTCGATCGGCACGGACGGCCTGGGCATCCTCGGTCGCCACCTCGGCCCGACGGGTCCGTGGGCGGGCGGCGCGGAGCAGGTGCTGTTCGGATCCGTGCTTCCCGGATCGACGATGCCGCTCACCGGGGCCGTCGCCGCCCTGGGAGTGCTCACCGTCGCCGCGGCGAGGCGCCGCCACGTCGCCACGCCCTTGCTCCTGCTCGTCGAAGCGCAGCTTGCCGTCGCCGCCCTGGCCTCCACGCGCATCGAGGTGCCGGTGTTCGCCTACCTCGTCGTGTGGATGCTGCCGCTGGCGATGGTGGTGTGGGTGAGCGGCGTGTGGGCGACGGGATCGGTCCTCGTGCTGCCGGCACTGCGCCGGCGGTGGCCGAGCGACCATCGGCGCCTCGGCATCGCCGCCGCCGTGACCGCCGCCGTCGTGCTCGCCGGCCTGCCCCTGGTGCGCACCGGGGCGTCGTGGGTCGACCCGTCACTCCCCCGCCAACAAGACGCCGCCGCCGTGACCTCCGTCGTCGGTCAGCTCAGCGCCGAGCTGCCCCAAGGCGCCCGGCTGCGGGTGGAACCGGTCGGCGACCCGCTGGCCGAGTCGGGGCAGGGGGTGATCGGCGGGCTCATCGCCTCCGGCTACACCGTGTACACCAGCGACGGCGCCCGTACCGACAAGTGGGGCGCCACCCGGACGTGGCGTGAACAGGCGGTCGACACCACCTTGACCGTGGTCGTCGTGCCGTCGAACAGCGAACCGACGCTCGTGGCCGGCTGCCGCGCCATGCCCGGCGCCGAGCTCGTGGCGTACCACGACGGCCTGACCGAGGACGAGCGCGGGGAGCTGTCGTTCCTGTTCACCGTGCGCTACCTGCAGGCCGGGGCGCTCGAGCCCGACGCCGCGGCGCGCCTCGATGCGCTGATCGCCCGGGACCTCCGGATCGCGGTGTTCGAGGCGCCGGGCGTCTGTGCCCAGGCCTGAGGACCGATGACCGGCGGTCAGCTCAGCCAGTTCGCCATGCGCCGGAACGACAGCAACCGTCCGAGTGACACCGCGGCCGTCTCGCGCACCGTCGACTCGACCGAGGTCTCGGTGTCCGCCGGTGAGCCGTGGGGTGTCAGCCCCACCTCGTCGGCGATCAGCAGCGCCCGCTGCATGTGGTACGGGTCGCTCACCAGCACGACCTCGTCCCCGAGGCCTCCGGCGCGCAGGATGTTGGCCGAGGCCGAGAGCTCCTCGTAGGTGTTGGTGCCGTCGACCTCGACCCGCAGCGACGACTCCGGCACGCCGAGGTCCTTGAGGTACTGGTAGGCGGCGAAGCCCTGGGTGACGCGGTCACCGGGCTGGTTGCCCCCCGTCACGACGATGACCGGAGCCACACCCTGCTCGTAGAGGTCGGCGGCGTGGTCGAGCCGCGCCTTGAGCACCGGCGACGGCTTGCCGTCCCACTGCGCCGCGCCCAGCACCACGATGGCGTCCGCCGCCACGGCGTCGTCGGTCCGGCCGGCGTGCCACACGCCATAGAGGTTCCACGTCAGGTACGCCAGGACGGCGACGAGCGCGACGAGGGCCACCCGCCACACCACGCGGACGCCCCGACGCACGACCACGTCAGCTCGGCAGGTCGTCGAGCGCCACCCGCAGGCGGCGCAGCGTCTCGTCGCGGCCCAGCACCTCGATCGACTCCCACAGCGGCGGCCCGACGGCGCGGCCGGTGACGGCGACGCGGATGGGCGCCTGCGCCTTCTTGCGGGAGATCTCGTTGGCGTCGGCGTAGCCGATGACCGTGTCGTTGATGGCCTGCAGCTGCCAGGCGTCGCCCTCGAGCGCCTCGTAGCCGGCGATGGCCGCCTCGAGCATCCGGCGAGCCAGCGCCGGATCCTTGACCATCACCTTCTCCCACGACGCGTCGTCGCGCGTGGGGTCGGCCTGGAACACGAAGTCGACGTAGCCCGGCACCTCGCTCAGGGTGCGGACCCGCTCCTGCACCATCGGGGCGAGCAGCTCGAACCGCTCGGCGGAGAACCGCTCGGCGGGCCACGGCGTGTCGGTGAACAACCAGTGGGTCGACCGGTTGACGAACTGGTCGACGGGCAGCTCGCGGATGTAGGTGGCGTTGATGTGCTCGAGCTTGGCCACGTCGAAGAAGGCGCTGGCCTTGGTCACGTCGGCGAGCGCGAACCGCTCGATGATCTCGGGCATGGGGCGGATCTCGACGCCGTCGGGCGGGCCCCAGCCCAGCAGCGCCAGGTAGTTGGCCATCGCTTCGGGGAGGATGCCCCGGGCGATGTAGTCCTCGAGCGCCACGTCGTCGCGCCGCTTCGAGAGCTTCTGGCGCTTCTCGTTCACGATGAGCGGGAGGTGGGCGAAGGTCGGCGCCGGGGCCGCCGGGTCGAGCGCCTGGCGGATCAGCAGGATCTTCGGCGTGGCGTTGAGCAGGTCCTCGCCGCGGATGATGTGGGTGATCGCCATGTCGAGGTCGTCGACGGCGTTGGCGACGTGGAACATCGCCACGCCGGTGGAGCGCAACAGCACGAAGTCGTCGAGGTCGGCGTTGGGGAAGCGCACCTCGCCCCGGATCTCGTCATGGATCACCGTGTCGCCGTCGTCCGCCACCCGGAAGCGCACGACGTGGCCGTCGCCCGGTCCGAGGCCGCGGTCGCGGCAGTGGCCGTCGTAGCCGGGCTTGCCCCCACGGGCTTCGGCGCGGGCCTTCACCTCGTCGGGCGTGCACGAGCACCAGTAGGCCTGACCCGACGCCAGCAGCCGCTCGACGGCGTCGCGATACAGGTCGGCACGCTGGGACTGGTGGACGACCTCGCCATCCCAGTCGATGCCGAGCCAGCCGAGCGTGCGGAAGATGAGGTCGATCAGCTCGGGCTTGGACCGCTCGGCGTCGGTGTCCTCGATGCGCAGCAGCAGCTCCCCGCCGGCGTGGCGAGCCGTCAGCCAGTTGAACAGCGCCGTGCGGGCGCTGCCGAGGTGCAGGTAGCCCGTCGGTGAGGGGGCGAAGCGGGCGCGAACGGCGGGAGCAGACACGGTCGACCATGGTACCGACGCCGACACCCACGTCCGGGCGCCTACCCGTCGGGGGGAGGCCGGCGGTATCGTCGTCGCCGATGTTCGCCACGAAGCGCTTGCGCACCCTGCTCGCCCTGCTGCTCGCGGTGGTGCTCGTCGGCGCTGCGGCGGCGTGCTCCAGCTCCGAGCCGACCGTCGAGGCCGCTCCGACGACCGAGGAGGCGCCGGGCACCACCGCCGGCACCGAGCCGCCCGGCACCACGGTCCCCGTGCCGGCGTCCGGGCATGTCGCCCAGACTGTCGAGGTCGCCACCGCCAAGGGGGCCACGGTCGACGTCTACCAGGCCAAGCCTGGCGTCCCGTCGTCGAAGATCACCCAGCCGCCGGCGGGCCGGGTGCAGCCGATCCCGCGCGCCGATCTCAACTCCGCCGGCAGCCGGGCGACCGACAGCGGCTGGCAGTTCGACAACCCCACGTACTTCGGCAACCCGCTGGTGTTCGTGGTCGAGGAGAACCAGGGCGACTGGCTCAAGGTGCACGTCCCCGTCCGACCCAACGGGTCCATGGGCTGGGTCAAGGCGTCGCAGGTGACCCTCAGCGAGCACCAGTACGCCATCGAGGTGTCGCTGTCGGAGGCCAAGGTCCGGGCCTGGAGCGGGAGCGAGCTGCTGGGCGAGGGCCCCGTCGTCCACGGCGCCGCCGGGTCGCCGACGCCGGTCGGCACCTTCTACATCAACGAGAAGATCCCGCAGTCGTACGCCGGCGGCGCCTACGGGCCCTGGATCCTCTCGACGAGCGCCTACAGCGAGTCGATGGAGCTGTTCGACAACGGCCTGCCGGTCGTCGCCCTGCACGGGACGAACCAGCCCGGCCTGTTGGGGTCGGCCGTCTCCAACGGCTGTGTGCGCATGCAGAACGACCTGGTGACGCTGCTCGCCAACGCCATCCCCGCCGGCACCCCCGTCACCGTCACGGCCTGAACCCGTTCTTGTGGTGCTGCGCCGCGCATACGCGGTTGGACACCACGAGATCGCGGTCAACCACGACGTCAGGACAGGTGTGGGAGCAGGTGCTCGAGCACCTGGTCGGGCGCCTGGGCGGGGATCCAATGCGTCACATCCGGGATCTCGACGTAGGTGAACTCGCCCGACACGTAGGTCTCGCTGGCCACCGCCTGCTCGCGCCCCAGCGCCCCGTCACCCGTGCTCCAGATCATGAGGGTCGGCACCTCGATCGTCGCCATCGAGTCCAGGCTGACCTCGTCCATCGCCCGATACCAGTTGAGGGCCGCGCCCAGCGCCTCGGGAGTGCCGAGCACGCGCAGGTACTCGTCGATCTCGGCGTCGTCGAGACCGGCTCCGGCGAAGATGCCTCGATACATGGCGGCGTCGTTCGCCAGGATCGTGTCCTGGGAGTCGGTCTGGCGGAAGAACGTCATGTACTGCGACCGCCGTGCCTGGTCGCCGGCCGGGTCGGCGCGTGCGGCGGCGAACGCGAGGGGGTGGCCGACGCTGAGCGCCGTCAGGCTCTCGACCCGCTCCGGATCGCGACCGGCCACGGACCAGGCCACGACCGAGCCCCAGTCGTGCCCGACGATGTGGAACCGCTCCATGCCGAGGGCATCCGCCACGCCGTACACGTCGTCGACGAGGTGGGTCACGGCGTAGTCGCCGACCTCGCCCGGACGGGCACCGGCGGAGTAGCCCCGCTGGTCGACGGCGACCGCCCGATACCCCTCGGCGGCGAGTCCGGCCATGATCGGCTCCCAGCTCGCTGAGGTCTCGGGGAACCCGTGCAGGAGGATGACGCCGCGGCCGTCCGCCACGGCCTCGGCGGGCCCGGCGGCGCGGACGTCGAAGGTGAGCGGGCCGACGGTCGGGTCGTCGACGGTGACGGTCGAGCGCTCGATGGCCATGCCGTCCGACGTGGCGTCGGCGCCTCCCGTGCCGGTGGGAGCCGCACCGGTGACGACGGTGCCGGCCGTGGTGCCGGTCGGCTGCTCCGCACTCGGCGACGTCGAGCACGCCGACAGGCCGAGCACCGCTGCTGCGGCAGCCGTGGCGACGACCTGGACCCCCCGGAGCGCACGCACGCGCCGAACCCTACCGACCCCTGCGTTCCGTGCCCGTCGCGTCCAACCCCGATCCCTTGTTCTAGTAGCGGAACCGGTCGGACCGGCTACCGGTTGCCACACCGGTACGAGCGTTCTTCGTTCCGGTAGTGAAACCGCGCCACCGATGAACCAGTTACCGCACCAGAACGAGATGGCAGCAGGGTCAGGGGGTCTCGGCTTCGCCGGGCGAGGTGCCGTCGCCGTCGTCGTCGCCTTGGTCAATGGCGCGGCGTTGGGCCGCCACCGCCTCCTGGTCGCGCTTGGCCTGCTCCAACTGGCGGGCCCGCAGGGCGCCCTTGGCCTCGGCGACGAGCGACGTGATGTCCTCGGTGCGCACGGGGCGCGGCGGCATCGGCTTGCGCTCCTGCGGCGGGAGGTCGCCCTGCGCCGCGGCATCGGCCCGGCTCGGCAGACCGTCCTCGGCGTGTCGGGCCTCGGCCGTCGCCTCGAGGATCTCCCGCGCCTGATGCACGAGGTCGAGCTCAGCCGTCGTTGCGGCCGCCACCGCGACGTCGTCGACCGGAGCCGCCGGCGCGCTCGGTGCGGAGAACAGCGATGTC
>JAGQTE010000482.1 GCA_020439175.1 Acidimicrobiales bacterium
CTGGTGCACGAGATGTACGTCGGCATGCTCCCGATGGACGAGATGCTGCGCACGAGCGGGCACTACGGCCCCAAGGTCGACGTGCCCGACGATGCCGACGAGCAGACCAAGCTCATCGCCTTCACGGGCCGCCGTCCGTAGTTCGCACCCGCCGCCCGGTCTGCCGGCGTCGCCCGGCGTCGTTCGCATCGCCGTCGCAGTTCGGCCTCGACGACGTTCGCACCGCCTTGGTTGCGATCGACACGGCAGATGTGGTCAACATCGCACCGAATCTGCCGGGTCGTTTCCGGCACGGTCGTGGAGCGGACGACCGGCCGTCCATGGAGGAGGCACGCCAGAGGACGTGACGCCCAGCGCAGTTGACCGATGTCGCTGCACGGCGGGTCCTTCGGCCCGTTCGGCCGGGATCGCGAGGTGAGACCCTGCAAGCGCGCGGGAGAGCTGCGCGCGGTGTTGACCGCCGGAGGACACCCATGACCGAAGTGCCGCCGTCATCGTCCGGGCCCGGGCAGCCGATCCCGGGTCAGCCAGGGCAGCCGTATCCCGGGCAGCCCGGGCAGCCGATCCCAGGTCAGCCGTATCCGGGCCAGCCGGGGCAGCCGTATCCGGGGCAGCCGGGTGGCGGGGGATCGAGCAGCCGTGTGGCGTGGATCGTTGCCGGGACGGTCATCGTCGTGGCGTTGATCGCTGCCGGGGTGGTGCTCGTCGTGACCCGCAAGGACGAGACGCCCGTGGCCAGCGGGGGCGAGATCTTCCTCGAGGCTGCCGACGACGTCGGAGCCGACCCGTTCGCCGCCGACCTGATCGGTACCGCCGTCGATGCCAGCCGCGCGGCGTCGCCGGTCGGCACGGCCACCACGGCGGCGACCCCGACCTCGGCGGGTGCGCCCGCACCTACGCCGTCGATCAGTGGCGGTGCGCGCGGGCTGTACGGCGGGACGCTCAACATGGCCGTGTGCGATCCCGAACAGCAGGCGACCTGGCTCGAGACGCACCCCGAGGCGGCGTCGGCGTTCGTGCGAGCGCTCAACGCCGATCCGACGCTGCGCTGGAGCGGCGGCCGGCAGGTCCAGGTCGCCGAGATCCGGGACTACCTGCGGGAGCTCACGCCGGTGTCGCTGACGGGCGACACCCGGGTGACGAACCATGGTCTCGTCAACGGGCAACCGACGGCACGGCAAGCCGTGCTCCAGGCCGGGACGGCCGTGATGGTCGACCAGTACGGCGTCCCGCGCGTCAAGTGCAACTGCGGCAACCCGCTCACGGCGCCCGCCCCGGTGCAGGTCACGCCGACCTATCAGGGGCCACGGTGGCCGACCTTCTCTCCGAGCACGGTCGTCGTCGTGACGGAGGTGACGGTGCAGATCGACATCTACGTGCTGAGCGACCTCGAAGGCGACGGCGAGATCGAGCGCCCGGTCGGCACGACCGGCGACGAGGACGTCGCCATCGCCGGGGACGACGACACGACGTCGACGTCGCAGCGGCGGTCGACGACGACCTCCGAACCGCCGTCGACCGAGACGACCACGCCGTCGTCCACCGTCGCCGGCGGTGACGCCCAGCAGTTCTGCACCCGGTTCGCCGAACTGCTCCAGCAGTACGCCGACATCGATCCGACGGTGCCCGAGCTGGTCACGATCTGGCAGGAGCTGACCGACCTGGCCCCACCCGAGGTCGCCGGCCCCATGCAGACGATCAACGTGGCGGTCCAGCAGGCGGCCGCCGCCGGCCAATCGGAGATCGACGCCACCGACAACGCCGAGTTGATCGGCGCCCTCGATGCCTTGACGTCGTACCTCGAATCCAGCTGCAGCCTCGACCTGTCCGGCTGACGACGTCCGGCCGACGACGACCGGCGGTGCGAACGGCTGACGACGAACGGCTGCCGACGACCGGACGACGCTTCCGTCGACTGCGGCGACCGAGGAACGCAATCGATCCGGCAGATCGCGTCACCATGGCGCGGGATCTGCCGGCTCGTTCTCGGGCTCGGCCGTTCGGGGATGACCCCGGGGGTGCAGGTCGACCGGGCGGGCACCGCCGATGCGTGGTTCACTGGTGGGCGGTCGGGTGCGGCGGATCTGGCGGTCCGGGCGACGCATCTGTGCGGCGCAGGAGGGTGGCCATGTCGGGGCCAGGGCGAAGGACCGGGCGGTCGGGTGACCGCGTCGCGGTGGTGACGGCCGGGCGCGCCGCACCGTCGGGCGGGCGGGCGGCGAGAGCGGTGGCGGTGGTGGCGGGCGCGGCGCTCGCCGCGACCTCGTTGACCGTCACGGCGGTGGCACCGCCGGCTGCGGCGCAGGGCGTCGCGGACCCGGCGCCTATCACCTTGCAGACCGCCACCCGGGCGGCGACCCCCGCCGCCATGTCCGACCCCTCGTACTACGGCATGGATCTCGCCGACGTGAACGGCGACGGCACGCCCGACGCGGCGGCGCCCGTGGTGTTCAACGTGCCTGGCGTGGGTGTGCGCAGCGTGGTGCAGGTGCAGCCCGGCCAGGGCGACGGCACGTTTGGCGCGCCGACCCTCGAGGCGGACCTGCCCGTAACCGGCGGTCCCGGTCCGGGCTCGATCTACTACGGGATGCGAGTCGTGTTCGGCTCGTTCACCGGCGACGCCTCGCTCGACCTGGCGGCAACGCACGTCGGTTCGGCGGCCATCTTCATCTTCGAGGGCAACGGCGACGGCACCTTCGACCCGCCGACGCAGGTCCCGCTGACCTTCTACCCATCATCGCTGCGGGCCGGCGATCTGAACGGCGATGGCACGGACGACTTCGTCGCCGGTTGGGCCTGGGGCACCCCAGGGCCGGTGCGCTTGGCGGTCCTGACCTCGACGACCCCCGGCGCCTGGTCCACCCAGGAGATCGACCCCGGGGCGACGATCGCCGACATCACCGTCGGCGATGTCGACGGTGGCGGCGGCAACGACCTGGTCGTCGGTCGTGACGGCGCCAACCTGGCGATCTACGCCAACGACGGCACCGGCGGCTTCACGGCGCCGCCTACCACGATCCCCGGGACGTCGGACCGCCGCAACCTCGCCGTCGGTGATGTCGACGGCGACGGGGATGTCGACATCGTC
>JAGQTE010000483.1 GCA_020439175.1 Acidimicrobiales bacterium
TCGACCTGGCCCGTGCCGTCGAGCAGGGAGACGAGCGGCAGCTCGTCGAAGAGCAGCGTGACGACCGGGATGGGGTTGTCGACGGTGACCTGCTTGGCCTCGCTGCCTCCGGACTGGAAGACGAGCGGGGTCACGTTCGAGGTGAACAGGAACAGCGCCAGGAACAGCGGTGGGGCGATGGCCAGGAACCGCACCCACACCTGCAGCGCTTCGGTCCGGAACAGCGCCACCCCGACGCCGATGGTGGCGGCGGCGGCGAGGCCGTAGGCGGCGGCGAGCGAGAGGTTCTGTGCGGTCGCCTGCACGACGAACACCCCGACGAGGAGGGCGAGGATCACGCGGTGCACGACGGTCTCGACCGTCGGCGAGATCGCCCGCAACGGCAACGTCACGAGCCAGAGCACCAGCGGCGGGATGGCCACGATGATCAGCCCGAAGGCCACGACGAGGATGCCGTCGACGTGCTGGTTGACGAAGACGTCGGCGCTGCGGCCGTAGATGTCGAGGATGGGCTGGGCGAACGCCAGCCCGCACAGCGCGAACAGCTCGAGGAAGCGGTAGAGCTCGGGACGGATCAGCGGGCGCACCCGCGCTGCGAGCGACGGCTTGCTGGAAGCGGTGTCGTCGACGCCGCCCGACGAGCCTTCGTCGGCTCCGGCGTCAGCGTCGCTCACTGGCAGTTCGCCTCCCACCACTTCGAGATGTTGGCGTTGGCCGTCTCGACGGCGGTCTTCTCTTCGGGCGTCGTGTTGCCCGTCGTGTTGAGCGAGTTCACGGCCTGGATCAGCGGGTCGATGTCAGCGGCGATGTCCGGCGCCTTGGCCTTGACGGTGGCACCGGCGCCGACGAGGGCATCGACGTACTTCTGACGGGACTCGGTCGGCGCCATGCCGGCACCGAACTCGGCCATGCGGAAGGCGTTGAGGGCCGAGCACTCCTCGGTCGGCTTGAAGGTCGACGGCGGCGTGGTCGACGCCGTCGTCACGACCCCGACGCCTCCGGGGGTCTGACCACCCGCCGCCGGCAGCGTCGGGGTGGTGGACTCCTCCTTCTTGGCGCCGCAGGCAGCGACGCCGAAGGCGAGCACGAGGGTGAGGAGGGCGAACGAACGGCGCAATGGGAGCTCCAGCGATCGGCCGGCAAACGGACCCGGCGAGCATACTGCGACCGATCACGCAGGGGTTCGCGCCCCCACCGAGGTATCGTCGGGCGCCTCGTCCGAGGGGTGATCCCACGGATCGTCGTGCTCCACCTGCACCCGCCCGAAGTCGCGTTGGAGCTTGCCGACGGCGGCCGTGATGCCCACGGCGCAGACCGCCATGATCGCCGTGTCGGCAGCCAGGCGGTAGCGGTAGATGGCGAACGTGCCCGCGACCGAGGCCGCCACGGCCAGGATCGGCCCGACGATGGGGCTGATCGGCATGCGGCGGCGCCGCAGCGCCACCAACCCCACGATCCCTCCCGCGACCATGGCGTAGTACATGAGCTGCTGGGCCTGCACCCAGTCCTGGCGCCGCCCCTCGGCCAGGGCGTTGCGCAGCTCGGTGTCGCCGATGGCGTAGACGCCATAGATGCGCGCCACCCGGATCGCCGCGATGCCCGGCAGAGAGGTGAGGTTGTCGCGGATGTACTCGGTGGCACGGCTGCGGATGCCGGCGTCGGTGTACTTGCCGTCCTCGGCGATGGTCTCGGCCGTGTAGCGGCTGAGGCACCCGAAGCTGTAGAAGCCCGCGGCGTCGCCCTCCCACACCTCGTCGCACGAGTTGAGGGCCAGCGCCGGGCCGGTGGCGGCGATGAA
>JAGQTE010000484.1 GCA_020439175.1 Acidimicrobiales bacterium
AGTTCGAGGCGGGGGTCGAGTCGGCTCACGGTGCTCCTGGCGGTGGGTCGGTCGGGGGCGGATCGGTCGGCGGCGGGTCGGTCGGCGGCGGCGCGGTCGGCGGCGGCGCGGCCGTCGTCGTCGGTCCTCCGCCGCCGCCGTTGGTCGTGGTCGGCGGGCGCGTGGGGTTCGGCGTCTCGGTCGGCGCCTGCTCGTAGTACTCGCCGCCCTCGTTCGACGGCGGCAGCCGGCTGGCGGTGTCGCGCGGGCCGCTCACGCGCTGGCCGCCGCGCGTGCGGTCGCACTCCGCGAAGCCCTGCACCTCGCGCTCGTCGTGGTACGCGGCGTTGAACTGCTGCCAGATCCGTGCCGGGTAGAAGCCGCCGAAGTTGGCGATGCCGTCGACGGACGGCAGCGGCGCGTTCGAGTCGGAGAAGCCCATCCACACCGCCGTCGTGAGGTACGGCGTGAAGCCGACGAACCACACGTCCGAGCCCTTGTCGGTGGTGCCGGTCTTGCCCGCCGCGGGCTGGCGGTTGAGGCGCGCCCGGGTGCCGGTACCGCTCTGGACGTTCTCCTGGAGGATCTGCGCCGCCAGGCACGCCGTCTGCGCCGAGAAGGCCCGCGTGCCTTCGGGGGTGTGCTGGTAGATCGTCTCGCCCTGGGCGTTCTCGATGCGGTCGATCAGGTACCACGGCTCGCGGATGCCACCGTTGGGGATGGCGGTGTACGCCGAGGCCATCTGCATCGGCGGCACCTCGAACGTGCCGAGCGGCAGGGTCAGCTCCGGCGACAGCGGCGTGGTGATGCCCAGGCGACGGGCCAGGTCGATGACGTTCTCCTGCTCGACGATCTCGCCCAGCCGCACGAACGCCCCGTTCGACGACGACGTGGTCACCGAGGTCAAGGTGCCGCCGCGTCCCTGGATGTTGTAGGGGTCGGGCGTGCCGCCGGGGTTGGGGAACGAGCCGCCGCCGTCCACGTAGTCGTTGGGGACGTTGCCCTGCTCGAGGGCGGTCAGCAGCACGAACGTCTTGAACGACGAACCGGTCTGGCGTCCCGGCTCGCGCGTGGCGATGTTGTACTCGAAGTTCTCGAAGCCCGGACCGCCGACCATGACCCGCACGGCGCCGGTGCCGTTCTCGATGCCGACGATCGACGCCGTGAGGCCGTCGCGGCTCTTGGGTGCGATCTCGTCTCGTGCCGCCAGCGCCGCGTCCTGCGCCTGGGGATCGAGCGTCGTGTACACCTTGAGGCCACCGCCGTACACGGCGTAGTAGCGCTCCTCCGGCGTGCTGCCGATGCCGAACCGTGGGTCGGTCAGCAGCTGCTGGCGCACCTCCTCCGAGAAGTAGTCCTCGGGCGGAGGCGGTTCCTGGCCGTTGCACAGCAGCGCCGGGCTGTCCTCACGGCCGCATCGGTAGCGCGGCACGTCGACCTGCTCGAGGAACTGCACCTCCTCGCGGGTGAGCTCACCCTCGGCGATGAGCCGCTCGAACGCACGGGCCCGCGCCTGCTTGGCCGCCTCCGGGTGCAGCGTCGGGTCGTTGGCCTCCGGCTGGGAGATCAATGCCGCCAGCATCGCTCCTTCGGCCCAACCCAGCTCGGACACCGGCTTGCCCCAGTAGGTCTCGGCGGCTGCCTGGACGCCGTAGGCACCGGAGCCGAAGTAGACGGCGTTGAGGTACTTCTCGAGGATCTCGTCCTTGGAGAGCTGCTTCTCGAGCTGCAGCGCCAGCGCGATCTCACGGGACTTGCGGTCGAAGTCCTGGTCGGCGGTGAGCAGGGTGTTCTTCACCAGCTGCTGGGTGATGGTGGAGCCGCCCTGCTCGATCCCGCCGGCGGACACGTTCTCGACCAGGGCCCGGAACATGCCCCGGATGTTGACGCCGGGGTGGTGGTAGAAGTCGGCGTCCTCGACGGCGAGGATCGACTGCACGACCGGCTCGGGCACGAACGGCAGCGCGATCGGCTGGCGGTTCTCGGCGCCGACGAGCGAGGCGATGGTGGAGCCGTCGCTGGCGTACACGAACGAGCGGATCTTGAAGTCGTCGAGGCGGGAGAGATCGATCTCCTCGGCGACGGACTCGTTGGCGTGGGTGAGCGTGTACGTCTGCGGCGCCATCTGCACGATCGTGAAGGCCAACAACGCGCCGGCGAGCCCTACGAAGAGGGCCAGCTTGGCGATGTTGGCGAGACCGGTGAGCGCACGCACGGCGCCGCCACGTTACTCGGCCGACGTTGCGATCCCGAGTCGCCTACCAGGGCTCGACCGTCGGACCCGTCAAGGTGTGACCTGCGACCGATTGCGTTACCGGTAGTAACTGTTACCTTTGGTAACCGTGACTGAGGGGGGCGCCACCGGCGCGGACAGCACCGACGCCGCGTCGACCGCGGCGACCGCTCGTGCCGCGACCCGCCAAGCGCAACGGGAGGCTCGCCGCGCCGAGCTCGTCACGGCGGTCACCGACCTCATCCGTCGAGAGGGACCCTTCGTCTCCATGGAGCAGATGGCGGCGGCGTGCGGGGTGACCAAGCCCATCCTCTACCGCCACTTCGGCGATCGGGAGGGGCTCGTCGCCGAGCTGGCGCACGTCTTCGTCGACGACCTCCTGGCCATGCTGGCGCAGACCATCACGCCCGGACGCAGCGCGCTGGAGCTGCTCGCCGCCACCACCGACGGCTACCTGGCGATCATCGAACGCGACCCGGACGTCTACCGGTTCATCACGACCAACGTCGGTGCCGGCCGGCTCGACCTCATGGCGACGCTGATCATCGAGCAGATCGCCGTCGTGATCGAACGGATCCTCGCCGAGCGCGACCTGCCGACCGAGCCGGCGCGCACCTGGGCTGCCGGCCTCGTCGGCATGGTGCACTTCGCCGCCGGCCAGTGGATCGACGACGACGACGTCCCGCGCGCCGTGGTCGTCGAGCGGCTCACCTCGTTGCTGTGGGTCGGCTTCGACGGGCTCGGCATCGGCGACGGTCCGGTGCGCGACCCCTCCGGCCCGATCGACACGACCGCCCCGAACCCGACCACCCCGACCAAGACCACCCCGTCCTAGCTTCCAAGGAGCACCCCGACATGGCCATCCTCGACGTGCACGGCGACGTCTACACCAAGTTCACCTGGGACTACGTCCAGGCGAACCCGCAGCTCGTGAAGCTGTACGAGAAGGGCAAGGTGTCGCAGTGGAACGCCACCACCGACATCGACTGGGCACCCGAGGTGAACTTCGGCGAGATCGACCCGGACATCACCCCGGAGGAGCGGGCGATGACCGACGGCTTCATGGGCTTCGACCTGCCCGAGTCGCCCTTCTACGGCATGGACGAGGCCGAACGGTCCCGGCTCGGCTGGGAGATGCAGTCGTGGATGGTGAGCCAGTTCATGCACGGTGAGCAGGGTGCGCTCGTCGCCACGGCACGCCTCGTCGAGACCGTCCCGGGCATCGACTCGAAGTACTACGCCGCCAACCAGGTGGCGGACGAGGCCCGCCACGTCGAGGCCTACGCCAAGTACCTCAACGACAAGCTCGGCACCGAGCACGTCTACCCGATCTCCAAGCCGCTGGAGTCGCTGCTCGTCGACATCATGACCGAGTCGCGTTGGGACATCACCTACCTCGGCATGCAGATCATGGTGGAGGGTCTGGCGCTGGCCGCCTTCGGGATGGGCAACGCCTTGTTCCGCGACCCGGTCATCAAGCAGATCACCGACTACGTGATGCGCGACGAGGCCCGGCACGTGGCCTTCGGCGTCCTGGCACTCAAGGAGGTCGTGCCGCAGCTGACCCAGGCCGAGCTCGACGACCGCGAGGAGTTCCTGCTCGAGGCCATCGACCTCATGTACCGCCGGTTCCTCCTCGAGCAGGTGTGGGAGCGCGTCGGTGTCGACGTCGAGCAGGGCAAGGCCTTCGCCGAGTCGAACCCGCTGATGATCATCTTCCGCCAGGTGCTGTTCTCGAAGATCGTGCCGAACATCAACAAGCTCGGCCTGATGACCCCGAAGGTGCGGCAACGCTTCGTCGACCTCCAGGTGATCCAGTGGGAGAACTACGAGGACACCGCGTCGGAGGAGCTCGCGGCCGAGATGTTGCTCGGCTGATCGACGCCAGCACGCGGGGTATCCGCGATCGGACCCAGCGCGGTCCCTACCCTCAGTGACCGGTGAAGCGGGCGGAGCCGCACACGAAGGACACCGGTCGATGAAGCAGAGGCTCGGGCAACCAGTCGAGTTCGGACAGGTGCGCATCGCGCCCACGGTCGAGCTTGCCGGCCTTGCCGAGCTCGCAGGCCTCGCAACGAACGACGAGCGCCTCGAGGCGATCGTCCGCATCGCGCACGCCGTGCGGGCGGACGACGAGGCACGTGCCCATCTGGCGCGCCTGCGCGCCGGGGACGTGGGCGAGGCCCCCCTGCCCCAACGGGCGCACTGAGCTCGACCGCGCCCCACCCGAACCCGAACCCGAAAGAGAACCCCGTGGCACATCGGCCCCAGCCCGACCCCAAGACGCTCGAAGAGGTGCACCACCTCCTCAAGACGACGCAGTTCGCCTCCATCGACGACCTGCTCGACCGGGGCGAGGTCGCCCCGCTCACCGATGCGCTCGACACCGGCCAGGAGGCCGAGCTCGCCACCGGGGACAGCACGGGGCTCGCCCCGCTGCCGAAGCGCCGCTGATCACCGCCCCCGAGGAACGACCGTGGAACACGCCGAGGTCACCGATCGCATCGAGGCACCAGCCACACCGGTGGCGGATGGTGTCGTAGTGCGCGTGGCGCCGACGACGAACCCGCTGCTCGCCATGAGCGACGCCGAGCGCATGCGCCTGTTCATCCGGGTGCTGTGCGAGCTCGTCGCCTACGAGCCGCCCGAGAGCTGACCTGGCCAACCGCCGACCGGGTCACCGCAGCGTTCGCTGCACGTGCGGGTCAGCGCGTCTTGGCGAGGCGGGAACGACCGGGCAGGTCGCGGTCGTCGTCGCGCCGCTGCGGGGTCTTGACCGGCCAGACCGCCCGGGCGAGCGGCCAGCTCCGAGCACCCGCCGGCTCGTCGACGCCGGCCTCGTCGTCCACGTCGGCCGGCTCGTCCGCATCTCGCCCGTCGAGCTTGTGCTCCTCCTGGAGCGCCACCAGCAGGCACAGCACGCGGATCAGCGCCCGCTTCTTCTCGGTCGACGGGAGTCGGGCGAAGTCGGTCAGCTGACCCGGGCGCTGCGGGACGGCGTCGGAGAACAGGGTCAGCTCCGGCCGGTCGACGGCATCGGCGCCCTCGCTCTCGGCGACGCCGAGGAGATCGGCGAGGACCTCGTCGACCTCCTTGTCTTCCAGGTCGGCCTGCTCCACCAGCTCGGCGGCCACCTGCGCGATGCCGACCTGGCGTTCCTTGGCCCGGTTGATGAGCGCGTTGAGCACGTGGTCGACCGGGTCGGAACCGGCCGCTGCCGGCGTCTCGTCACGCTGCGGCTCCTCGGAGGCGGCGCGCTCGTCGCCCGTCGCCGCGTCGACCGTGACATCGACGGCGTCCATCGCCTGCTCTGCCTCGAGATCGACGATGTCGTCGGCGTCCTCGGCGTCCTCGTAAGGCGCATACGCCTCGTCGACGACGTCCGTCGCCACGTCGTGCGGCTCCGGCTCGGGCTCCTCGATCACGAGCGCAGCGGGATCGAACCGCTCGGGCTCGACCTCGGCGACCTCGTCGACGGCCGCTTCCGCCGGAACCTCGACCTCGGCGACCTCGTCGACGACGACCGGATCGGGGTCGTCGTCGAGCTGGGCGGCATCACCGTCGGCAGCGGCGCCGCCGGCAACCTCCCAGAGCGGCTTGGACAGCAGGTCGTCGTCGGCGACCTTGGCGCGCTGGCCCGGGGCGCCGAAGCGGTCGAACCCTGGGTCGTCGTCGTGCTCGTGGTGGTCGTGCTCGTGGTGGTCGTGCTCGTTGTGGTCGTGCTCGTCAACGGGCGCATCGACCGCAGCTGGCGCTGCGGCGGCGGGCGCCTCGGACGCAACGGACGCACCGGACGGCTCAAGCCCGAGACGCGGCAGCGACGCCGACGGCTTGGTGAACGGCACCGGGTCGTCGACGAACGACGACGGCCGCGGAGCGGGCTCCGGCTCGGGCTTGGGGATCGACAGCGTCGGAGCGGGCTTGGACGTCGTCTGCGGCGCCACGCGGGCGATGGCCTCGGCGGACGAGGCCGTCGTCTCGCCGGACGTGCCGCTCGACTTGCCCTTCATGGCGACGACCACGACGCCAGCGATGACGGCTAGCACGACGACCCCGATGATGATGCCCATCTACCTCACCGCTCCGAAAACGCCTCCAGGGATCGGTGAAACGCCGTCGCGCGGACCCCTGCTCCGGCGCCCATTCTTACCGCCTCAGCGGTACCAGTGCGAGATGTGATCGAACGCCCTGCTCGGGGCGGGGTCGCGGCGATCACGCCTGTGCCCGCAGCTGCTCCTTGAGCGCTTCCCAGCGCGCCTCGGAACCGCCGCCGGCCGTCATGATCTGGATCGCCTTCCACTCCGGCGCCTCGTAGTCGATCGCGACGTCGTCGAGCGGCACCTCGGTGCCGTCCACCGCCACCTGCACCGCCGGCCACGCCGACTCGTCGTCGCCCGTGCGCAGGTACATGCGGATCGCGATCGGCTCGCCGCCGTCACCGGCGATGATGTGGAACCGCCACCTCTCCATCCGTTGCTCCTTCGTCGGCCCGCCACCCCGCCGGCGGCAGGCAGGTCACTCCCCCAGCTGGGGCGGGAAGCCGGCGCGCGGGTGATCGAGCGGGAACTCGATCGACTCGGCCACCGACCGCATCAGCTCCGCCAACCCGTTGACCAGCAACTGCGGATGGCCGCCGTCGGCGGCGACCTGGCGCAGGATCGGTCGGAGGTCGTCGCTCATGAACGAGCCGAAGTGCTCGACGAACATCAGCTGGATCTGGCGACCGGCCTCGCTCTCGTTGAGCACCGCCCGCTCGATGACCCAGTCCTCGTCCCGCGACCCTTCGGCGCCGTCCGCTCCAACCGCATCCGCGTCCACCGGCCCGTCGGCCGCCGGTGCGGTCCCCTCGTCGCTGCCCATGGCAACCCCCGTCGGCTGCAGCCGCTCTGACGTGAGTTGGACGACCACATTCGGTCCGTTCGGCCCAACGCCGACCCCACGGCGACCCGAGACGGGCGGCGGCCCGAGGCGCGCGGCGGCCGGGTCGGCGCCGATCAGCCGAACCAGCCCGCCACGTCGCTGAGGACGTCGACGGTGCCGCTGTTGTTGCGGATCGCGACCCGACCGCCCGACCCGAGCTTGGTGATGACCAGGTTCGGCACGACCGTGCCCGCTGCGGGGTTGAGGTTGGAGGCGTTCGGCGCGCTCACGCCGTCCGGGAACACCGTGAGGTGGGTGTTCGCGCTCGGGAACACGGCTGTGGTGTTCAACAC
>JAGQTE010000485.1 GCA_020439175.1 Acidimicrobiales bacterium
GTACCTGCGGCGCCGGAGGAGGCCGGCGTGCCGCTGCGCGGCGCGGCCGCACGCATCGTCGCCAACATGGAGGCGAGCCTCGCCGTCCCCACGGCCACCAGCTTCCGCGAGGTGCCGGCCAAGCTCCTCGAGGTCAACCGGGAGACGATCAACGACTACCTGGCCCGCAGCCGCGGCGGGAAGATCAGCTTCACCCACCTCATCGGCTACGCCGTCGTGCGCGCCATCGCCGACGTGGTGCCCGCGCTCAACGCCACCTTCACCGCCGGCGACGACGGCACGCCACGCATCGTGCGCCACGAGCACGTCTCGCTCGGGTTGGCCGTCGACGTCGAGAAGGCCGACGGCTCGCGCACCCTGGTCGTGCCCGTCATCCGCGACGCCGACACGATGGACTTCGCCGGCTTCTTCCACGCCTACGAGGAGCTGATCCGCAAGGTCCGGACCAACAAGCTGACCCCGGACGACTTCGCCGGCGCCACCGTCACCCTGACCAATCCCGGCACGATCGGCACCGAGCGGTCGGTGCCGCGGCTCATGCCCGGCCAAGGCGCCATCATCGGCGTCGGGGCCATCGGGTACCCCACGGCGTTCGCCGGTGCCGACCCGGCGACGCTGGCCGAGCTCGGGCTGTCGAAGGTCATCACGATCAGCTCGACCTACGACCACCGCATCATCCAGGGCGCCGAGTCCGGTCTGTTCCTCAAGCGCGTGCACGAGCAGCTGGCGGGCGACGGCGACTTCTACGACGTGGTGTTCGCCAGCATGGGCATCCCCTACGAGCCGGTCGGGTGGGCCCGTGACCGCTTCGGCGCCGACCACGAGGACGCCTTCGTCGTCAAGCAGACGCAGGTCGACCGCCTGATCAACATGCACCGGGTGCGCGGCCACCTGATCGCCGACCTCGATCCGCTGGCGGCCGAGGAACCGCACCTGCACTCCGAGCTCGACCCCGCCACCTACGGCCTCACCATCTGGGACCTCGACCGCGAGTTCCTCAGCCACGGGGTCAACAACACCGACACGATGCGGTTGCGCGACCTGCTCAAGGTGGTGCGCGACGCCTACTGCCGCACGGTCGGCATCGAGTACATGCACATCCAGGATCCGGAGGAGAAGCGCTGGATCCAGCAGCACGTCGAGGGCGTGACGACGACGCTGGACCTCGACGAGCAACGCCACATCCTCGGCCGCCTCAACGCCGCCGAGGCGCTCGAGCGGTTCTTGAGCACCAAGTACCTGGGCCAGAAGCGATTCGGCATCGAGGGCGCGGAGAGCGCCATCCCGCTGCTCGATGCGCTGCTGAGCGCCGCCGCCGACCAGGGGCTGCCCATGGCGGTCATGGGCATGGCGCACCGGGGCCGCCTCAACGTGCTCGCCAACATCGTCGGCAAGTCGTACGAACAGCTCTTCGCCGAGTTCGAGGGCTGGGTCGACCCCGAGTCCGTCCAGGGCTCGGGCGACGTGAAGTACCACCTGGGCCAGACGGGCGCGCTCACCAGTCGCAACGGCAACCGCATCGCCGTGCACCTGGCCGCCAACCCCAGCCACCTCGAGGCGGTCGATCCGGTGGTGGTCGGCATGGCCCGTGCCCACATGGACACCATCGAGCCGCCGGGGAACTACCCGGTGCTGCCCGTGCTCATCCACGGCGACGCCGCCTTCGCAGGGCAGGGCGTGGTGGCGGAGACGCTGAACCTGTCCAACATCAAGGGCTACCGGGTCGGTGGCACGGTGCACGTCATCATCAACAACCAGCTCGGCTTCACGACGCCGCCGCATCGGGCGCGCAGCTCCGAGTACTGCACCGACATCGCCAAGATGGTGCAGGCGCCGATCTTCCACGTGAACGGCGACGACCCGGAGGCGTGCGTCCGCGTCGCCCGCCTGGCCTTCGCCTACCGGGAGCGCTGGCACGGCGACGTGGTGATCGACATGGTCTGCTACCGCCGCCACGGGCACAACGAGGGTGACGACCCGTCCTACACGCAGCCGCTCATGTACAAGCGGATCGACCAGCGGCGCAGCGTCCGGAAGATCTACACCGAGCTGCTCGTGCGGCGCGGCGACCTCACGCTCGAGGAGGCCGAGGCCGCGCTCGACGACTTCCACGCGCAGCTCCAGCGCGCCCTCGACGAGACCCGGTCCGCCAAGCCCGAGGAACCGGCGACGGTCCCGGTGCGCCCCCTCGTCGGCGTGCTGCCCCACGTCGAGACCGGCGTGCCGCGACCCGAGCTCGACGCCGTCTTCGCCATCGTGGACGCCATCCCCGATGGCTTCACCGTCCACCCGAAGCTGGCCAAGCAGCTCGACACCCGACGCGCCATGTACACCGACGAGGGCGAGGTCGACTGGGCGCTGGGTGAGGCCCTCGCCTTCGCCACCCTCGTGCACGAGGGCCACGACATCCGTGTGACCGGTGAGGACACGCGACGCGGCACCTTCTCGCAACGCCACGCCGTGCTCGTCGACTACGAGACCGAGCTCGAGCACTGCCCGATCCGGTCCGCCGCCGCGCCCGGCGCGCACTTCTGGATCTACGACTCGTTGCTGTCCGAGTACGCCGCGCTCGGGTTCGAGTACGGCTACTCGGTCGCCAACCAGGACGCCCTGGTCATCTGGGAGGGCCAGTTCGGCGACTTCATGAACGGCGCCCAGATCATCATCGACCAGTTCCTCACCACGGCCGAGGACAAGTGGTCGCAGACGTCGGGCCTGACGCTGCTGCTCCCCCATGGCTTCGAGGGCCAAGGCCCCGAGCACAGCTCCGGACGCATCGAACGGTTCCTGACCCTCGCCGCCGACGACAACATCCAGGTCTGCAACGCCACGACGGCAGCGCAGTACTTCCACCTGCTGCGCCGTCAGCTCGTGCGCGACGTGCGCAAGCCGCTGGTGGTGTTCACGCCCAAGTCCGGCTTGCGCGCCAAGGCCACGCGCTCACCGGTCGACGACCTCACCCACGGCTCGTTCGCCGAGTTGCTCGACGATCCGATGCTCGTCGCCACCGATCCGGGCGCCATCCGGCGGGTCGTGCTCGCCAGCGGCAAGGTGGCGATGGAGGCGATCGCCGAGCGCGACGCGCGCGGCGGCATCGGTGCGCTGCCCGTCGCCATCGTGCGGCTGGAGCAGCTCTACCCGTGGCCGGACCAGGCCCTCGACCACGTCCTCGCCCGGTACGCCAACGCCCGCGAGATCGTCTGGCTCCAGGAGGAGCCCGAGAACATGGGCGCGTGGAACTTCGTCAAGGGACGGCTGTACGAGCCCTACGGCGACACCCACGCCATCCGCCGCGTGAGCCGCGTCGAGTCGGCGAGCCCGGCGACCGGAGTGCACGCCATCCACGTCCAAGAGCAGCGCCAGCTCTTCGAGGACGCGTTCGCGGGGCTCAGCTGAGCCGATCGCATCCCGGCGCCGCCCGTCGGAGCGCTGCCGCCGTGCTGGCGGCCGCTGCGGTCGTCCTCATGGCGGTCGCCGCGGGACCCGGCAAGGCTGCGGCCGCGCCGATCGATGCCGACCCCGCCACCGTCGAGGTCCAGAGCGACCTGACCTACGCCACGCCCGATGGCACCGCCGTGCAGCTCGACGCCTACCTGCCGCCGGCCGGCACGGGCACGTCCACGGCTCGGCCGGCGGTCGTGCTCATCCACGGCGGCGGCTGGAAGGCCGGCGACAAGTCGGGCGTCGCCGCACTGGGGCGCGCCATCGCCGCCCACGGCTGGCCGGCCTTCGCCATCAACTACCGCATGACCACCGATCACCCGTGGCCCGACGAGCTGAACGACGTGCGGGCGGCGGTGCGGTGGGTGCAGGACAACGCCGACCGCTTCGGCGTCGACCCGTCCCGGATCGCGGCGTTCGGCGGTTCGGCCGGCGGCCACCTGGCCATGATGGCGGGGACGAACGGCGTGGGCGACGGGCACGCGCCGCTCAAGGCCGTGGTGAGCTGGTCGGGACCGACCGACCTCCGCACCATCACGCCGCCCGACGTCCCACCGTCCGCCAGTCCCACCGTGCCCGGCACCCGTGCCCCGATCGATCCGGTCGGCTGCGGCACCGACACGCTGTGCGTCGGCTACCTCGACCCGAACCTCGTCCCCGACTTCATCGGGTGCGCCATCGACGTCTGCCCCGACGCGTACGCCTCGGCCTCTCCCGTCGTCCAGGTGACGAAGGCATCGCCACCGATGTTCCTCGCCAACTCCGAGACCGAGCTCGTCCCGGTGTCCCAGCTCTACGAGATGGCCAACGCCCTCAACGCCGCAGGACGCAGCTCGACCCTGTTGGTCGTGCCCGGCGACCGCCATGCCGATGCGTACGCCGACGTGGCGCTCGCACCGTCGATCGCCTTCCTCGACACCTTCCTCGCCGACGGCGCACAGGCGGGCATCACCCCGAAGTCGCCCCCGACGACGGCGGCCGGCTCGGCGGCGCTGCCGGAGCTCACCGACGGATGGCAGCTGCCCAACGCCGCCGCCGACCTGCCGCGCGACCTGCGCGGGACGGACCCGTGGTGGCAGCGTGCGCTGCCCTACGCCCTGGTGCTCGTCGCGGTGGCGATCCTCGTGGGGGCCATCGTCACGCGAGTGAGAAGCCGACGATCGACGCCAGCTCCGTGATGGCGGCGTCGGGGTCCACCACCTTGATCGTGCGCATGCCCATGGCGGCCGCCGGCTTGAGGTTCACGCCGAGGTCGTCGAGGAACACCGCCTCGCTCGGCTCGATGGCCAAGGCGTCGCACGCCAGCTCGTAGAAGCGGGGCTCGGGCTTGCGCACACCGACGCGCGCCGACTCCACGATGACGTCGAACTCCGCCAGCACGGCCGCGAAGGGCGACGGGGTGGCACCGTCGCCGGTGAGGAAGTTGTTGGTCAACAGGCCGGTGGCCAGGCGCTCGTGCACGCGCGTCAGCGCCCGCACCATCGCCGGCCGCAGGTCGCCGGCGAGCAGCGCCAGCACGTCGGCCCCGGGCACCTCGTGCCCGAGCTCCGCCGACTCGGCGGCGAAGGCGGCGTCGAACGCCGCCGGGGAGAGCTCGGCACGCTCGAGGCGCGCCCAGGCGTTGTGATGATGGTTGCGGGCGTTGACCGACCGGATGAAGCCGGCGGGCAACGCATGCTCGGCCTCGTAGCGGGCGAACGCGTCGAACGGCGACGTGGTGAGCACGCCACCGAAGTCGAACAGCACGGCGCGCACCGCGGTGCCGCTCACGCCAGCACGTCCCGCGCCACGGCCTCCCACAGATCGGTCGACAGCGCCAGCGACTCGATGTCGACCCGCTCGTCGTCGCCGTGGAACATGGCACCGAAGTCCTCGAAGCGCATGCGTTCGCTGAACAACCCGAACCCGTAGCCGACGGCGCCGGCCCGCCGGAAGAAGCGTGCATCGGTGGCGCCGACCGACAGGTAGGGCACGGTCCGGCTGCCCGGGTACCACCGCTGCGTGGCGCGGGCCAGGGCGTCCCACATCGGCGTGTCCGTCGGCGAGGCCGTCGCCGGGTCCACCACCACCGGCTCGATCTCGACGTCCACGGCGAGATCGCCCAACGCCTCGACCAGCACGGCGTGCGCCTGCGACGGCGTCTGGCCGGGCAGCGTCCTGATGTCGACGTCGAGCTCGACGACGTCGGGGATGACGTTGGTCTTCACGCCGCCGTGCACGACGGTCGGCGCCATGGTGAGGTGCGTGCAGGCGTGCAGCTCGCGCGCCATGCCGACAGGGAGCGCACCCAGGGCGTCGCGCAGCCCGTCGGGTGTGCGCAGCTGCTGCCGCAGCTCGTCGGGCAGACCGAGGGCGTCGACGAAGCGCTCGAAGGTGTCGTGGATCATCGTCTCCGGCACGTGGGCGTCGAGGCGGGCCACGACGGCGGCCGCCTTCACCAGCGCGTTGTCCGTCCGGTACGGGCGCGAGCCGTGGCCCGGCGTGCCGCGCACCCTCAACCGGCACCAGTAGCACCCCTTCTCGCCGACGATCACCGGAAGGGCGATGCCGGCAGGCGTCGGGATCGGGATGCCGCCGGACTCGGTGAGCACGTAGTCACCGGCGACCGCCTCCCATTCGTGCGACACGAGGTGGTCGGCGCCGTAGGTGCCGGCCGCCTCCTCGTCGGCGACGCCGACGAACACCAGCGAGCCCCGTGGGGCGAAGCCACCGTCGGCCAGCCGCTTGAACGCCACCGCCATCGACGCCGTGAGGTTCAACATGTCGACGGCGCCGCGGCCCCACACCTCGCCGTCGATCAGCTCACCGCCGAACGGGTCATGACGCCACCGGTCGGCGTTCACCGGAACGACGTCCGTGTGCGCCAGCCAGACCATCGTCGGTGCCGACGGGTCCGAGCCCTCGATGCGCGCCACGAGGCTCTCGCGCCCGGGCGCCGGCTCGAAGCGATCGGCGTCGAGCCCCCGCACGCCGAGGTAGTCGGCGAGCAGCGCGGCGCTGCGTGCTTCGTGGCCCGACCCGACCGTGCCGTCGTTCACGCAGGCGTTGCGGATCAGGTGCTGCAACAGCTCGACGGTCTCCGCCGGATCGCTCGTGTCGCCGTCGCTCATCGCCGGCAGCGTAGGCTGGCCCGGCCATCGGTGTCGCGCCTCGTGTGCCACCGCTCGGTCCCGGTCCCCGGAGCGCATCGAGAACGCTCGGCGACGAGATCGGCGGCGTGCGAACGGCGTCGGCACCTCGAACCAAGGATCTTCCATGCCGACGAAGCTCTCCCACGTGGTCGTGGACGGCTCGAACATCGCGACCGAGGGGCGCAGCCTGCCCAGCCTGGCCCAACTCGACGAGGCGGTCACGACCTTCAGCAAGGAGTACGAGGTCGAGACCCTGGTCGTGGTGGTCGACGCCACCTTCGGTCACCGCATCGACGAGTCCGAACGGGCGGCGTTCGACGAGGCGATCTCCCACGGGGAGATCGTCACGCCGCCGGCGGGCATCATCGGGCGCGGCGATGCCTTCGTGCTCGAGATCGCCGAGCGGTCCGGCGCCACCGTGCTCTCGAACGACTCCTTCCAGGAGTTCCACGGCACCGCCACCTGGTTGTTCGACAGCGGCCGGCTGATCGGCGGCAAGCCCGTGCCCGGCATCGGGTGGGTGTTCGTCGACCGGGTGCCCGTGCGCGGGCCCGTCAGCCGACGCGCCGTCAAGGACGCCAAGGACGGCAAGACGTCCGGCACCGGTGGGGCGCGGCCGAACCGGCGCCGCGAGCGGTCGAAGGGCAAGCGCGACGACACGCCGGCGAAGGACAAGGGCAAGGACAACGCCAAGTCCAAGGCCAAGGGCGGCAACGCCGGGCGCTCGGCCGGAGACGGCTCGGGCGGGGGTCGCAAGCGTCGCAGCCGCGGCGGTCCGACCGACTACATCAACGACGCCCTGCCGTTCATCGAGTTCGTCGGCGCGCATCCGGTGGGCAGCGAGGTCGACGGCGAGGTCATCGAGTTCTCGAGCCACGGCGCGTACGTGCTCGCCGCCGGTGCACGCTGCTACCTCCCCCTCCGCTCGATGGGTGATCCACCGCCGCGCTCGGCGCGCGACGTGTTGTCGTTGGGAGAGACGAAGACCTTCGTCGTCGACGGCATCGACACACCGCGGCGCGGCATCGACGTGGCGCTGCCGGTTGCCGAGCAGCAGCGCGACGGGAAAGCCGACATCCGCTCCCGTGTCACTGATACAACAGTGCAACCAGATACGTCCGCCGAGGAGGCGCCGGTGACACCAGCAAAGAAGGCAACGAAGAAGGCCGCCAAGAAGGCACCCGCGAAGAAGGCCGCCAAGAAGGCACCCGCGAAGAAGGCCGCCAAGAAGGCACCGGCCAAGAAGGCCGCCAAGAAGGCACCCGCGAAGAAGGCCGCCAAGAAGGCACCCGCCAAGAAGGCACCGGCCAAGAAGGCTGCCAAGAAGCGCTGACGCTTCCCGGCCGATTCCTCGGCCGGCCGAGATGCACACGGGGCCCCCGCTCAGGCGGGGGCCCCGGCGCGTCTAACCTCGCCGCCCTATGAGTGCCCAGTTCATCTACACGATGCACAAGCTGAGCCGGTTCTACCCGCCCGATCGCGAGGTGCTCAAGGACATCTCGCTGTCGTTCTATCCGGGCGCCAAGATCGGGGTGATCGGCGCCAACGGCTCGGGCAAGTCCTCGCTGCTGCGCATCATGGCGGGGCTCGACGACGAGTACACCGGCGAGGCACGCCTGACCGCCGGCTTCTCCGTCGGGTTGCTCGAGCAGGAGCCCCACCTCGACCACAGCAAGGACGTGCTGGGCAACGTGATGGACGGTGCCGGCGACGCAGCCGGCCTGCTCGAGGCCTACGACAAGGTGCTGGCCAAGTGGTCCGACCCGGACGTGGACTACGAGAAGCTCGGTGAGGAGCAGGCGGAGCTCGAACGGCGCATCGAGGCCTCGGGCGCCTGGGACCTGAAGCGCACCATCGAGATCGCCATGGACGCACTGCGGCTCCCGCCCGGCGACGCGCCCGTCGAGAACCTCTCGGGCGGCGAGAAGCGGCGCGTGGCATTGTGCCGGCTGCTGCTGTCGAGCCCCGACCTGCTGTTGCTCGACGAGCCGACCAACCACCTGGACGCGGAGTCGGTGGCCTGGCTCGAGCGCTTCCTGCGCGACTACGCCGGCACGGTCGTGGCCATCACCCACGACCGCTACTTCCTCGACAACGTGGCGCGCTGGATCCTCGAGCTCGACCACGGACGCGGCATCCCCTTCGAAGGCAACTACTCGAGCTGGCTCGAACAGAAGCAGGAGCGCCTGCGCCAGAGCGAGAAGGCCGACTCCCGGCGGCAGCGCACGCTCGAGCGCGAGCTCGAATGGGTGCGGATGGCTCCCAAGGCGCGTCAGGCGAAGTCCAAGGCCCGCCTCGACGCCTACGAGAAGCTGCTCGCCGAGTCCGACGACGACTCGAGCACGGGCAAGCTCGAGATCTTCATCCCGCCGGGCGACCGCCTCGGCGACGTGGTCATCGAAGCCGACGGTCTCACCAAGGGCTATGGCGACCGCTTGCTGATCGACGACCTGACCTTCTCGCTGCCGCGTGCCGGCATCGTCGGCATCATCGGCGCCAACGGTGCCGGCAAGACGACGCTGTTCCGGTTGCTCACCGGCGAGGAAGAAGCCGACGCCGGTGCGGTCCGGGTCGGCCCGACCGTGCAGCTCGCCTACGTCGATCAGCACCGCGACGCCCTCGACCCCGACCGCACCGTGTTCGAGGAGATCACCGACGGCAACGAGATCATCGTGCTCGGACCGCGCGAGATGAACGCCCGCGCCTACGTCGCTGCGTTCAACTTCACCGGGTCCGATCAGCAGAAGTCGGTCGGGGTCCTCTCCGGCGGCGAGCGCAACCGCGTGCACCTGGCCAAGACCCTCAAGCGCGGCGGCAACGTGCTCCTCCTCGACGAGCCGACCAACGACCTCGACGTCGACACGCTCCGCGCGCTGGAGGAGGGCCTCGACGCCTTCCCGGGCTGCGCCGTGATCATCAGCCACGATCGCTGGTTCCTCGACCGAGTGGCGACGCACATCCTGGCGTTCGAGGGCGACTCGACGGTGCGCTGGTTCGAGGGGAACTTCTCGGAGTACGAGGCCTTCCGGCGCAAGGAGCTCGGCGCCGACGCCGACCAGCCGCACCGCATCAAGTACAAGCCGCCCACCCGCGGAGCCTCGCTGCCATGGCTCCCCGCGCCGTCCGCTTCGCCGTCATCGGCGTGTGCTTCGTCGGCATCGCCGGCATGATCGTCGGCTCGATCCGAGACTCCAACGGCATGGCCGTGACCTTCGGGTTGGCCACGGCGGTGGCGGTCCTGTTCCTGATCGTGCTCACCGCCGTCGTCGGTCCGGACGCCTTCCGGCGCGGCGCCGACGACTCGGCACCCCCGGCGCGGGCCGACGATGCGGTCGCCGCCGACGTCGAGGCGCGCATCGAGGCGCTCGCGGCGGAGGGGACCGACGAGACGGCGCTGCGCAAGCTGGTGGCGCGCGCCGTCGAGCTCGGCCGCTCCGAGCGCTGACCGCGCTCAGCCGGCGTCGAGGTGGGCGACCACCACGGCTGCTTGCGCCGCGGGATCACCGACGTCGGGCGTGAGGCGCAGCTCGGGTGCCTCGGGGGCCTCGTACGGGTCGTCGATGCCGGTGAAGCCACGCAGCTCACCGGCGCGCGCCTTGGCGTAGAGGCCCTTGGGGTCGCGCTGCTCGCAGAGCTCGATCGGCGTGTCGACGAAGACCTCGACGAACCCCAGGCCGGCCGCGTCGTGCACGGCGCGGGCCCGTGCCCGCCCGGCGCGGTACGGGCTGATCAACGGCACGAGTGCGATCACGCCGGCATCGGCGAACAACCGCGCCACCTCCGCCACGCGCCGCACGTTCTCGTTGCGGTCCTCGGCGGAGAAGCCGAGGTCGCCGTTCAGCCCGTGCCGCAGGTTGTCGCCGTCGAGCAGGTAGGCGGCGCGACCGGCGGCCAGCAGCTGGCGTTCCACCTCGACCGCCACCGACGACTTGCCCGAACCCGACAGCCCGGTGAACCAGACGGTGACGCCCCCGAGGCGGTCGGCGCGCCAGCGCTCGTCCCGTCCGATGGCACCGGGGTGCCAGACGACGTTCGGGCTGCGCCCCGCGGCCTCGGCGTCGCTCACTGGGACGCGCCGAGGATCATCCCGGCGGCGACGGTGGTGTTGGTGGTCTCGTCGATGAGGATGAAGCTGCCCGTGTCGCGGTTGCGGCGGTAGTCGTCGAAGAACAGCGGCGCCGTCGTGCGCAGCGTGACCCGACCGATCTCGTTGAGCCCGAGCGCCGGGACGTCGTGGTCGCGGTGCAGCGTGTTGACGTCGAGCCGGTAGTGCATGCCCTGCACCATGGCGCGCGCCGAGCGGGTGGTGTGCTTGATGGTGTACTTCGCCCGCGGCGTGAGCTGCGTCTGCTCGCTCATCCAGCACACCATCGCCTCGATGTCCTGACCGGACTGCGGGCGGTTGTGCGGGCGGCTGATCATGTCGCCCCGGCTGATGTCGATCTCGTCCGCCAGCCGCACCGTGACCGCCATCGGCGCGAACGCCTCGTCCACGGGGCCGTCGGCGGTGTCGATCGCCTCGATGGTCGACGAGAACCCCGACGGCAGCACGACGACCTCGTCGCCGGGCTTGAGCACACCGCCCGCCATCGTGCCGGCGTAGCCGCGGTAGTCGTGGTGGTCGCCACTCATCGGGCGGATGACGTACTGCACCGGGAACCGGGCGTCGATGAGGTTGCGGTCCGACGCGATGAAGACCTCTTCGAGGTGGTGCAGCAGCGGCGGGCCCTCGTACCACCCCATGTTCGCCGAGCGGTGCACGACGTTGTCGCCCTGCAGCGCCGAGATGGGGATGAAGGTGAGGTCCGTGATGTCGAGCTTCGTCGCCCAGCCGCGGAACTCTTCCTTGATGGCCTCGAAGGTGGCCTGGTCCCAATCGACGAGGTCCATCTTGTTGACGCACACCACGAGGTGCGGCACGCGCAGCAGCGACGCGATGAAGGCGTGCCGCCGTGACTGCTCGACGATGCCGTTGCGGGCGTCGACGAGCACCAGGGCCAGGTCGGCGGTGGAGCAGCCGGTGACCATGTTGCGCGTGTACTGGATGTGCCCCGGGGTGTCGGCGATGATGAATTTCCGCTTCGGGGTGGCGAAGTACCGGTAGGCGACGTCGATCGTGATGCCCTGCTCCCGCTCGGCCCGGAGGCCGTCGGTGAGCAGCGCCAGGTTCGTGTACTCGTCGCCGCGGTCGCGCGACGTGCGCTCGATCGACTCGAGCTGGTCCTCGAAGATGCCCTTCGAGTCGTAGAGCAGCCGACCGATGAGGGTCGACTTGCCGTCGTCGACCGAGCCGGCCGTGGCGAAGCGCAGCAGCTCCATCAGAAGTACCCCTCCCGCTTGCGGTCCTCCATGCCTGCTTCGGAGATCCGATCGTCGGCACGGGTGGCGCCGCGCTCGGTGATGCGCGTCGCCGCCGTCTCGGCGATCACCTGCTCGATCGTCGATGCCGACGACTCGACGGCCCCGGTGCAGGTGGCGTCGCCGATGGTGCGGAACCGCACGGTCGTCGTGAACAGCTCCTCGTCGTCGAGCAGCTCGATGAACGGCGTGAGCGCCAGCAGCATGCCGTCACGCCGGAACACCTCGCGCTCGTGGGCGTAGTAGATGTGCGGCAGCAGCACCTGCTCGGTCTCGATGTACTGCCAGATGTCGAGCTCGGTCCAGTTCGACAGCGGGAAGACCCGGATGTGCTCGCCCTTGCGATGGCGGCCGTTGTAGAGGCTCCACAGCTCCGGACGCTGGTTCTTGGGATCCCACTGGCCGAACTCGTCGCGGAACGAGTACACCCGCTCCTTGGCGCGGGCCTTCTCCTCGTCGCGACGGGCGCCGCCGAACACGGCGTCGAAGCCGTGCTCCTCGATGGCGTCGAGCAGGGTCACCGTCTGGAGCCGGTTGCGACTGGCGCGCGGCCCGGTCTCTTCCACCACACGCCCAGCATCGATGCTCTCTTGGACGCTGGCGACGATGAGCCGCACCCCGAGCCGGTCGACGGTCTGGTCGCGGAAGGCGATCACCTCGTCGAAGTTGTGGCCCGTGTCGACGTGCATGATCGGGAAGGGCGGCTTGGCCGGCCAGAAGGCCTTCATGGCCACGTGCAGCATCACGCACGAGTCCTTGCCGCCGCTGAACAGGAGGCAGGGCCGCTCGAACTCGGCCGCGACCTCTCGGATGATGTGGATGGCCTCAGCCTCCAGCATCTTCAGATGGGAGAGTTCGTAGTCCATGGGTCGGCACAGCGTAGGGTACGGACGACCGGGACCCGAAATCCTGACCGAGTTGGTCGGCATTCGGTCCCCGTCACGGACCCACCATGGCCGACACCACCGCACCGGGCCTGGCGCCCGCCGAACCCGCCGACCACGCGCTCGCCACCGAGCTGGCCACCGCCGCCGGCGAGCTGCTCGTCGACCTGCGGGTCCGGCGCACCACCGAGGGCGTCACCGGGTCGATGCTCAAGGACGAGGGCGATCGCGCCAGCCACGAGTACCTGATGGAGCGCTTCGCCGAGCGGCTGGCCGCCGGCGACGCCGTGCTGTCCGAGGAGGGGCGAGACGATCCGCGTCGCCTCGAGGTCGACCGGGTGTGGATCGTCGATCCGCTCGACGGGACGCGGGAGTTCGGCGAGCCGCCCCGGACCGACTGGGCGGTGCATGTCGCGCTCACGGTCGACGGCGTGCCGGCCGCGGGTGCCGTCGCCCTGCCGGCGCTGGGGATCACGCTCGGCACCTCGCCCGCGCCGCCGATGCCGGGGTCGATCCCGTTCAAGCCGCGTGTGATCGTGTCGCGCTCGCGCCCGCCGGCCGCGGCGACGCACGTGGCGGAGGCACTCGGCGCCGACCTCGTCGAGCTCGGCTCCGCCGGGGCCAAGGCCATGGCGATCCTGCGGGGCGAAGCCGACGTCTACGTGCACGCAGGCGGGCAGTACGAATGGGACTCCTGTGCCCCCGTCGCGGTGGCGCTCGCCGCCGGGCTGCACTGCAGCCGCATCGACGGATCGCCGCTGCGGTACAACCGCGTCGACGCCTACCTCCCCGACCTGCTGATCTGCCGACCGGAGCTGGCATCGCCGTGCCTGGCGGCGCTGGCCGACGCCCCGAGCTGAGCGGCCGACCCATGGAGCTCAAGACGGTCCGGTGGGAGGTGGTCGACCGCGTCGGGACGCTCACGCTCGACCGCCCGCACCGTCTCAACGCCTGGACCGGCCGGATGCACACGGAGGTCCGGTCAGTGCTCGAGCAGGCCGAGGCCGACCCCGACGTGCGCGTCGTGATCATCACCGGTGCCGGCCGCGGCTTCTGCGCCGGGGCGGACGCCGCCGCGCTCGACGGCCACGTGGCCCAGGGCGCCTACGACCCTGGCGTCGGACCGGAGCTGGCCATGCCGGGGTACGGCGTGCGCCCCGAGTTCGATCACAACTTCGCCTTCCTGTTCGGGTTGACGACCCCGGTGATCGCCGCCGTCAACGGCCCGGCCGCCGGTGTGGGGTTCGTGCTGGCCTGCTACTGCGACCTGCGCTTCGCCGCGGCGGGCGCCAAGCTCACGACGTCGCACGGCCGGCTGCACCTGCCGGCCGAGTACGGCCTGTCCTGGCTGCTGCCCCGCCTCATCGGCTCGGGCCGGGCGATGGACCTGCTGCTGTCGAGCCGCGTGGTGCTGGCCGAGGAGGCCGAAGCCATGGGCCTGGTCAACCGGGTCGTCCCGGGCGAGGCGCTGCTCGACGAGGTGCGGGACTACGCCCGCGTCCTGGCACACGAGATCTCCCCCGGCTCGCTCGCCGCCACCAAGCGCCAGGTCTACGTCGACTGGCACCGTGACGTCGGGTCGGCGGTCGCCGAAGCGGAGGAGCGGATGGAACGGATGATGACCGAGGCGCCGTTCGCCGAGGGCGTCGCCGCGCTCAACGACAAGCGCCCACCGGCGTTCTAGGCGTCGTCGCCGTCGCCGAGCTCGGCGAGGACCTCGGCGGTGTGCTCCCCCACCGCCGGCACCGGCCCGGGCGGCGGGAGGGTCGGCCCGCGAAACGTGACCGGGCTGGCGACGGCTCGGTGCGCCGGCCCCCATGCCCCTGCGGGCACGTCGACGAAGGCACCCGCCGCCTCGGCCTGCGGGTCCTCCCACACCTCGGCGGGGTCGTTGACCGGTGCCCACCAGACGTCGTGAGCGTCGAGCCGGTCGACGAGGTCGGCGAAGTCGTGCGTGGCGAACGCCGCGTCCAGTGCCGCCACGACGTCGGCGCTGGCCTTGCGCCGGCCCCGGGCGGTGGCGAAGCGGTCGTCGTCGAGCCACTCCGCATGACCCAGGGCGCGGGCCAGGTTGGGGAAGTGCCGATCGGACTCGACGCCGAGCAGCCAGAACCACTGCCCGTCGCGGGCGACGTAGCAGTTGACCATGGGGTTGATCTCGTCCTGGCGCGGCACGGCGGGCAGCAGCTTGCCGAACCGCGCCTGGATGCCGAGGTCCCACCCGAGGCAGTAGATGCCGGTCCGCAGCAGCGACGTCTCGACGACGCAACCCTCGCCGGTGCGCTCGCGCTCGAGCAGCGCCCCCAGGATGCCGGCGAGCGTGGTCACCCCGGTGACGTGGTCGCCGAAGCCGCCTCGGATCGCCGGCGGCGGCGAACCCGGTGGCGCGAGCGTCGCCGCCACACCGGAACGGGCCCAGAAGCCGCCGACGTCGTAGCCGGCTCGATGCGCGTCGGGCCCCGTGGTGCCGTACCCGGTGACCTGCGCGTAGACCAGCCGGGGGTGGCGGGCCCGGACCTCGTCGGCACCGAGCCCGAGGCGCGCCACCGCTTCGGGCCGGAGGTTGGTCAAGAACACGTCCGCCGACGCCACGAGGCGCGCCATCGTCGCCCGGCCCTCGTCGGTGCCCAGGTCGAGCGCCACCGAGCGCTTGGCCCGGTTGTCGAGGTCGAACGGCGGCGACTCGGGCTGGCCGTGGCCGGCGATGAGGTGGAACACGCGCCGCATCGGGTCGCCGTCCGGCGCCTCGACCTTGATCACGTCGGCGCCCCAGTCGGCGAGGATCCCTCCGGCGCTCGGGCCGGCGACCCACAGCCCGAGCTCCACGACGCGGATGTCATCGAGCACGGCGCCACCCTAGGGTGCACGCATGCGCGGGGTCGGGAGCAGCCGTCGGATCGTCGCCCTGGCGGTGCTGCTCGCCGTCTCGGTGCTCGGCATCGCCTGCAGCGCGGGCGATCCGCCGACGGCGTCAGCCGACGCCCCGAGCGGCACCACGGCGCCGGGCACCACCGTCGAACGCACCTACCAGTTCCGCACCTGGGACGAGACCTACGTCGACACCAGCCGGCCCACCCCCGCCGGTGCGGGCACGCCGGAGCTGCCCGAACGCACGTTGGTCACCACCATCCGCCTCCCCCAGGGCGAGCAGCCGTTCCCGCTCATCGTGTTCAGCCACGGGCTCGTCGGCCACCCGCGGGTCTTCTCGGAGCTGTTCGACCGGTGGGCGGCCGCCGGCTACGCCGTCGCCGCACCGACGTTCCCGCTCACCAATCGCGACGCCCCCGGCGCCGTCGCCAACTGGTCCGATCTCGCCAACCAGCCCGGCGACGTGTCGTTCGTGCTCGATCAGCTGCTCGCCGCCAACGACGACCCGTCGAGCCCGCTGTTCGGGCGGATCGACGCCGACCGCCTCGGCGCCGCCGGCCTGTCGCTCGGCGGCGCCACCACCTACGGCGTCGTGTTCAACGACTGCTGCCGGGACGAGCGCTTCACCTCGGCCATGGTGCTGGCGGGCGCCACCCTGGCGGTGTCCGGCGACCCGCTGCGTCTCGACGGCCATGTCCCCCTGCTGATCGTGCACGGCACCGACGACGCCTCGCTCCCGTTCGCCGGCGCTCACGACACCTTCGTCGCCGCCGACCCGCCGGTGTGGTTCGTGTCGGTCATCGGCGGCAGCCACGCTCCCCCCTTCGAGGACGACGACACCCCCTACGACGCAACGGTCGAGCGGTTCACCACCGCATGGTGGGACGCCACGCTCGGCAACGTCCCCGACGGGTTCGAGCGGTTCGCCGATGCGGCGACGGTCGACGGGCTCACCGAGGTCGAGGTGAAGGCGTGAACGACGGACCTCTATCCTTGACCGGGCAGTCAACAAGCTGTTGGGGGACGCGATGACGACGGTGGATGAGCTCGCCGAGCAGGCCGACGGCGGGGAGCACCCCGCCGACCTCGTCTACGGGTCCTTCACCGACGATCCGCCGTGGTTGGTCGATCCCGCCACCATGGTGTGGCGCGAGGGTGTCGACGCCCTGCGGGCGCGGAACCAGGCCGAGGTCCCGGAGCTGGTGCGCCGCACCACCTTCCCTCCGGGCGTGCGCATCGTGCGGGTGACCCGCTCGCTGGGGACGGCCGTCGGGTTGTGGGCCGTCGGCGCCCGGCGCAAGGGCGGCAGCGCCTCCCGGGCCGACATCTCGCGCCGGGTGCGCATCGCCGCCGAGCGGCTCGGGCCCACGTACATCAAGCTGGCCCAGATCGTCTCGTCGGGCGAAGGCCTGTTCCCCGAGGAGCTGGTGTCGGAGTTCAAGAAGTGCCGAGACAGCGTGCCGCCCGAGCCGTTCGCCTCGGTGCGTGCCGTCATCGAGGCCGACTTCGACCGGCCGCTCGAGGCGGTCTTCGCCACGTTCGACCGCACGCCGTTGGCGGCGGCGTCGATCGCCCAGGTCCACGCCGCCACCCTGCGCACGGGCGAGCGCGTGGTCGTCAAGGTCCAGCGACCGACCGTGGCCAAGCTGGTCAAGGACGACATCCGGATCATGGCGTGGCTGGCACCCTTCCTCGTCGGTCGCATCCCCGTGGCGGCGCTCGCCAACCCACCGGCGCTCGTCGACCTGTTCGCCGAGACCATCTCCGAGGAGCTCGACTTCCGGCTCGAGGCGCAGAACATGCTCGACGTGGCGAAGGCCTTCGCCGACGTCGGCCAGCGCGGCTATGCCATCCCCCGCCCCCACCCCGAGCTCGTCACGCCGCGCGTGCTGGTGATGGAGCGCTTCGACGGCTATGCCTTCTCCGACGTCGTCGGCATGCAGGAGGGCGGCGTCGACACCGAGGCCGTCGTGCGCGCCGGCATGATCGGGTTCATGGAAGGGTGCATGATCCACGGCATCTTCCACGGCGACCTGCACGGCGGGAACCTGATCGTGCTGCCCGACGGCCGGGTCGGGCTGTTGGACTTCGGCATCACCGGGCGCATGAACGAGTTCAAGCGGATGGCGTTCCTCCGGATGCTCGTCGGCGCGTCGATGAACGACGTCCGGTCACAGGTCGAGGCCTTCCGCGACCTCGGCGCGCTGCCGCTCGACGTCGACGTCGACGCCATCATCCGCGACCTCAACCTCGACGGGCCGCCGATCGATCCCACCCAGCTCAGCCAGGAGCAGATGCTCGAGGAGATCCAGAAGGCGGTGAAGGGCCTCCTCGAGTACGGCGCCCGGCTCCCGAAGGAGCTCATGCTCTTCATCAAGAACATGATGTTCCTCGACGGCGCCATCGCCACGCTGGCGCCGAACCTCGACCTGTTCACCGAGATCGCCAACATCTCGATGTACTTCGCCGAGACCCACGGCGAGCGCATCGCCGCCGACCTCGGCATGGAGGCCGAGGCGTGGGAGATGGACCTCACCGGGGTCAAGGCCAGCTTCGGCGTGAACCCCGACGAGACCTCATCGCTCACCTATCAGGACCTCCAGGAGCGCCGAGCGCAGATCCGTGAGCGCTGGGAGTCCGGCGTCAAGCGCAAGCGCCGGCGCAGCCTCCGCAAGAAGGGTTGACCATGGCATCGCTCGACACCACCCCGGCCACCGACATCGTGGTGGTCGCCGACGACCGAGGCTGGCTCGACGCCCTGGTGGCGGCGCAGCGCTGGAACCACCGCGTGCGCGGCGCCGACTCGATCGCCCTCGCCGTCGAGACGTCGGCCGACCGGCCCACGCTGATCGTGGTGCGGCCGTCCGACCCCGCCGCCGCCATCGACACGCTGCGGGGCCTCGGGCTCGATCAGCCGACGCTGTCGGTCGTGCTGGTGGCCCGCGACGTGACCGTCGACCTGCTGCGATCGGCCATGCTCGTCGGCGTCGGGGACGTGCTCACCGACGGGGCTCCCGACGACACCCGCCTGTGGCAGGAGGTGCTCGACGCAGCGCAGCGCCTCGCCGACCAGACGGCGCCCGTCGGTGACGAGCCCGGCAAGATCGTGCTGTGCACGTCGGCCGTGGGCGCCGAGGGCGCCACGTCGGTGGCCTGCAACCTGGCCGTGTCGCTGGCACGGTCGAGCCGCCGGGTCGTCCTGGTCGAGGGCGACCACCGCTTCGGCGACGTGCGCGAGACGATGGGCCTGCTCGGCGCCACCACCGGCGGCAAGACCACCGACCGGCGGTTCTCGTCGACCTGGCTCGGGCCGTACCTGCACCGCCACATGGCGTCGGGCGTCACGGTGATGCTCCCGCCGCACGAGCTGACGACGATCGAGGACTTCCCCTCCCGCACCGTCGTCGAGGCCCTCGGGGTGCTCCAGACCCGGGCCGAGATCATCGTCGTCGACGCGCCGTTCTGGGTGACCGAGACCCACCGTCTGCCCGCCTTCGCCGATCTGACCCTGCTCATCAGCAAGGACGCGCCGCGCCACCTCGCCAAGGCGCGGACCGCTGCCCGGGTCCTCAAGCCGTACGCACCGACGACCCGGCTCGTGATCTCGAACTACCTCGACGGCCGCACCCCCAAGCGCAAGGACCTGGCCATCGCGCTGGGCCTGGAGACGATCGCCCGCCTGCCGGACACGGCGGGCCTCGACGCCTTCGCTGCCGAAGGCACGCCGATCGTCGTGGCCGAGCCCACCTCGGGTTACGCCGGCGCCGTCGGCGAGCTCGCCGAGTCGGTGCTCGCCTGGTCGGCACCCGAACAGGCCTGAACGCCCCGCGCGAAATCGGGTCGAACCCGCGGGCGTCGAACTGACACCATCGGCACCCCCCAGGGGACACGACCGATGGAAACCACTACCGCACCGAACGACACCTTGCCCTTCGCCGCGGCGGTGGACGACACGACCGGGCCGGCCGGCATCATCGACCAGCTCGCCCTCGCGCCGTTCATCAGCGGCGAGCAGCCGTGCACCCGCTCGATCAACCTCGAACGGGTGCGGGAGGGCGCGCGCCTGCTCCCGGAGGGCGTGGAGCCGGTGCGTCGGGTCCGGCTCGATCGCGCCACCGTGTCGTTGGCCGTCGGTGAGGGGTGGACCCTGCTGGTCTGGCACCACCGCGACGCCACGGCCCAGGTCACCGTCGTGGGCCGGACCGACCTGCTGGTCGACGAGGTCCTGCTCGCCGCCACCGACGGGGCGGTCGAGCCCGAGACGGCGGACGAGCGTGAGGTCGCCCTCGGCTTCTGGCGCCTGGGCCAGCACGGGCCGCGGCGCTCCGCCCGCACGATCGACGCGCCGGCGTGGGCCGAGGTGCGCACCAACTACACCGGCCCGGCGGCCGAGGCGCTCGATCAGCTGATGCGCCTCGATCCGCTCGGGCTGTCGGGGCGGCTCGTGCTGCTGCACGGCCCGCCAGGCACCGGCAAGACCACGGCACTGCGTGCCCTGGCCCGGGCGTGGTCGGACTGGTGCGCCGTCAGCTACGTCGTCGACCCGGAGGCGCTGCTGGGCAACCCCGCCTACCTGCTCGAGATCCTGCTCGACGACCACGACGAGGCCAAGCGCTGGCAGCTGCTCATCCTCGAGGACTGCGACGAGCTGCTGCGCTCCGACGCCAAGGCGGAGACCGGCCAGGGGCTCGCCCGGTTGCTGAACGTCACCGACGGTCTGCTCGGCCAGGGGACGCAGACCCTGGTGTGCCTGACCACCAACGAGGCCCTGGCCCGCCTGCACCCGGCGATCGTGCGCCCGGGTCGCTGCCTGGCCTCGATCTATGTGGACCGCCTCACGCGCGCGGAGGCCGTGGCCTGGCTGGGCCGCCGCGACGGCATCGGGCCGAACGGCGCCACGCTCGCCGAGCTGTGCGCACTGCGCGGCGACCTGCACACGGTCGCCGCCGACGAGCCGCCGGCGCCGACGGGCCAGTACCTCTGAGCCAGCACCCGATCTGCGCCCGCCGGCGTCAGAACAGGCGCAGCTCGTTGGACTCGATGCCGCGCAGCTCGTCGTAGTCGACCTCGACCCAGCGCAGACCGCGCGCCTCGGCGAGCACGCGGGCCTGCGGCTTGACCACCTGTGCCACGAAGATGCCTTGCACCGGTCGCAGCGTCGGGTCGCGGTCCATGCGCTCGAGGTAGCGCACCAGCTGCTCGACGCCGTCGATCTCGCCGCGGCGCTTCACCTCGATGGCCACCGCAACGCCGTCGGCGTCACGGCACAGCAGGTCCACCGGGCCGATATCGGTCGGGAACTCCCGACGCACCAACGTCAGTCCGTCGGCGATGGCCTCGGGGTTGGCGGCGAGCAGCTCCTGCAGGTGCGCCTCGACGCCGTCCTTGACCAGCCCCGGGTCGACGCCGAGCTCGTGCGCCGAGTCCGACACGACCTCTTCCAGGGTGATCGTCAACGTCTCACCCTTGGGGTTGCGCACCACCCAACGCCCATCCTCCTCGACGAGGGTGTTGGGCGCGTTCATCCAGTTGAGCGGCTTGTAGGCACCGCCGTCGGCGTGGATGGCGACGCAACCGTCGGCCTTGACCATGATCAGCCGCACGGCCGACGGCAGGTGCGCCGCGAGGCGCCCCGCGTAGTCGACCGAGCAGCGAGCGATGACGAGCCGCACCGTGGCGGCTCAGGCGAACGTGGCGCGCCCGGCGTCGAGGACGATGCGTCCGTCGCCGCCGGCGGTCTGGAACACGGCCTCGCCGTCGCCGGTGCGCCAGATCGAGATCGTCAGCGCCTCACCGGGCATGACGGGCGAGCTGAAGCGCCCCTCCATGCCCGTGAACCGCGCCGGGTCCCCGTCGCAGAGCTCGGCGAGCAGCGCCCGACCGGTGAAGCCGTACGTGCACAGCCCGTGGAGGATCGGACGGTCGAAGCCGCCGAGCGCGGCGAACGCCGGGTCGGAGTGCAGCGGGTTGCGGTCTCCGCTGAGGCGGTAGATCAGCGCCTGGTCGTCGCGCGTCTGGTAGGTGATCGACGCGTCGGGATCGCGCTCGGGCGGCACGTTGCGCGGCCCGGAGGGACCGCGGTCCCCGCCCCAGCCGCCCTCGCCCCGGATGAACGCCGACATCACGTTCTTGAAGATGGGCTGGCCGGTCTCGGCCAGCACCGAGGTGGCGGTGACCTCGACGACGGCGCCCTTGCCCTTGTCGTAGATGCCGGTGATCTCGCCGGTCGTCGTCACCGTGCCCTCGACGGGGATCTCGCCGTAGAGCTCGATGGCCTGCTCGCCGTGCACGAGCATCGCCGGGTTGAACGTGCCGATCTTGGCGAACGCACCGAAGGTGCCCGTCCCGAGCACGACCGCCATCGTCGGCAGGACCCGCTGGGGCGTGTCCATCGTGTTCTCGGTGGTGAAGGTCAGGTCGCCGGTGCCGCAGCCGACACCGAGGGCGTAGAGGATGGCGTCCTTGGAGTCCCACGAGTGGTCCATGGGGTCGCCCTTGGCGCCGAGGGCGGTGGGGTCGATGGGCATCGGGTCCTCCTCAGGCCTCGTCCATGCCGCGCATGTCGGCGTTGGGGCGGGCGGTGGCCAACAGCTCCTCGACGAGCGGACCCATGCGGGTCGGGTCGTCGACCGGGTCGGTGCTGGGGCCGATGTGCCAGCTCTCGGCCACGCCGAGGCGCATGCCGGTGACGTCGAAGACCCGCCCGGTGACGCCGGCGGACTCCTCCGAGGCCAGCCACGTGACGATCGGCGCGATCCAGCGCGGCGACATCTTCTCCTTGATCTCCTCCGGCGCGGCGCCCATGCCGAGGTTCTCGGTCATGCGGGTCAGCGCCGCAGGGGCGATGGCGTTCACCGTGACGCCGTAGCGCGCCAACTCCTTGGCGGCGATGATCGTGAAGGCGGCGATGCCGGCCTTGGCGGCGCCGTAGTTGGTCTGGCCGACGTTGCCGTAGATGCCCGACGGCGACGACGTGTTGATGATGCGCGCCGCCACCTCCTCGCCGGCCTTGGAGCGCTCACGCCAGTGGGCGGCCGCGAAGTGCGAGGGACCGGCCGTGCCCTTGAGATGCACCTGGATCACGGCGTCCCACTCGGCCTCGGACATGTTGACGAGCATCTTGTCGCGCAGGATGCCGGCGTTGTTGACCAGCACGTCGAGCTTGCCGAAGGCGTCGACCGCCTGCGCCACCAGGCGCTCGGCGCCCGCCCACGTCGAGATGTCGTCGGTGTTGGCGACCGCCTCCCCGCCGGCGGCGACGATCTCGTCGGCCACCTCCTGGGCGGGCCCGGCTTCGGAGCCTTCGCCCGACATGGATCCGCCGAGGTCGTTCACGACGACCTTGGCGCCGTGCTCCGCCAGCATCAGCGAGTGCTCTCGCCCGATGCCGCGCCCGGCGCCGGTCACGATGCAGACGCGCCCCTCACACAGACCTGCCATGGTTCGGTCCCCCTTGTTCGACCGCAGGATCGGCGGAAGGCTACCGGTGCGGACGCCGGGGCCGGAACTCCGCGTCGCGGGGTGCCACCACCCAGGCCGTCGAGACTGGTGAACTAGACGACGTGCGTCCCCGATCACGCCGACGGCGCGTCATCGCCCTCACCGCCTGCGCCGCAGTCCTCGTGCTGGTCGTCGCCGGCTTCGCCATCGACCAGGCGCGCCACGACGGCACGGTCGCCCGCAACGTCGCCCTCGACGGGACCCTGATCGGCGGGGCCACCGACGCCGAGCTGCAGAAGGCGGTCCACGACACGGCCGAGGCGTGGGCGTCGGTGCCCGTCACGGTCGAGACGCCCGCCGGACCGTTCGACACGACGCTCGGCGACCTGGGCGTGGCCCTCGACGAGGAGGCGGTCGCCGCCGCCGCACGGTCCGAAGGCCGAGACGGCGGCTGGCTGGCGGAGCTGTGGTCCTGGCTGCGCTCCCCGCTGGGCCACCGCGAGGTGGCGCTGACCTTCGACGCCGACACGGCGTCGGCCGCCGCTGCCCTCGCCTCCGCCGAGGCGGCCAACCATCGCGACCCGACCGAGCCCACGCTCGCCCCGGGCGCAGACGCCATCACGGTCGTGCCCGGGGCCGACGGCGCCACCCTCGACACCGGCGCCGTGGCGCAGCAGGCACTCGACGCCGCCCGCCGCGGCGAGCGCACGATCACGATCGCCGCCGCCACCGTGCCCCTGCCGCCCGACGTGTCCGAGGCCCGGGCCGCCGAGCTGGCGACCGAAGCGAACGCGTTGGCCGACCAGCCGCTCGGCATCTACCTCGACAACAAGTCCGGTCGCTTCGACGCCGACATGATCCGCTCCTGGTTCCGCCCGGCGATCGTCGACGGCGCGCTCGAGGTGACGATCGACCCGGCGGCCGCACGCGACGACATCACCGGCGTGCTGGGTCAGGTCGGGGTGGCGCCGCAGCAGCTGCGCTTCGAGGTCGACCCGGAGGGCAAGGTGGTGATCGTCGACGGCGTCGCCGGCACCGAGTGCTGCACACCCGAGTCTCTGCAGGGCATCGTCAGCGCGCTGGAGGCCGGAGACGAACGGGTCGACCTGACCTTGGCCTCGGTGGCGCCCGATCACGACCGGGCGTGGGCGGAGCAACTGGGCATCACGACGCCCATCGCCACGTTCACCACGCAGCACCCGTGCTGCGCGCCGCGCGTGGAGAACATCCACCGGTTCGCCGACCTGATCCGGGGCACGGTCATCCTCCCCGACGAGACGATGAGCGCCAACGACACCGTCGGGCAACGCACCAAGGAGCGCGGCTTCGTCGAGGCGCCGGTGATCGTGGACGGCGAGTTCGCCGAGGACGTCGGCGGTGGGGTCAGCCAGTTCGCCGTGACCCTGTTCAACGCCGCATTCTACGGCGGCCTCGACATCCCCGAGTACCAGTCGCACAGCATCTACATCGATCGCTACCCGTACGGGGTCGAATCGACGATCTCGTGGGGTGGCCCCGACCTGAAGATCCACAACAACACGCCGACCGGCGTGCTGATCTGGCCGACCTACGACGACACGTCGATCACGGTCACCCTCTACGGCACCCCGTGGATGGCGGGCACGGTCAAGAGCCAATCGGAGTCGCCCGACGGCGAGTGCACCCGGGTCCACACGGTGCGCGAGCGGACCCTGCTGGGCAACAACCAGACCTCGACCGACGACTTCTACGCCCTCTACCAACCCTCCGAGGGCGTCACCTGCTGAGGACCGGTACCCTCGGCGCCCATGGACCTCGAGACCACCGAGTTTCAGTACGAGCCGCGCATGAGCGACGCCGACGCGCTCATGTGGTCGATCGAGAAGGACCCCCAGCTGCGATCGACGATCGTGTGGGTGTCGATCCTCGATCGCACGCCTGACCGCGAGCGCTTCGAGCGGGTGATGGAGCGCGCCACGCGCGTCGTGCCGCGCCTACGCCAGCGCGTGCTGGGCCACCCCTACTCGATCGCGCCGCCACGCTGGGAGGTCGACCCCAACTTCGACCTCGACTACCACCTGCGCTGGATGAAGGTGATCGGCGCCGGCACCGAGCGCGAGGTGTTCGATCTCGCCGCGCCGATCGCCATGCAGGGCTTCGACCGTGCCCGGCCGCTGTGGGAGATGACGGTCGTCGAAGGCCTCGAGGGTGATCGCGCCGCCATCATCGGCAAGGTCCACCACGCCATCACCGACGGCGTGGGCGGTGTGCGCCTGCAGATGGAGATGCTCGACCTCGAGCGCCAACCGGCGACCGAGAAGCCGATGCCGCCCGCACCCGAGCCCGAACCGGTGACCGAACGCCGCCGGATCGTCGACGCCATGAACTACGAAGCGGGTCGCCAGGCCGGCCGCCTGCGCGACCTGGTGCACAGCGCCGCGACGTCCGCCGGCAAGCTGGTCAGCGACCCGATCGGCGTCATCGACGAGAGCCTCCAGACGGCGGCGTCCCTCGGTCGCCTGGTCGCCCCGGTGACCGAGCCCCTCAGCCCGCTGATGCGCGACCGCAGCCTCAGCGTGCACTTCGACACCATCGCCATCCCGCTCGACGAGCTCAAGGCCCCGTCACGCGTCGTCGCCGGTCGGCTCAACGACGCCTTCGTGGCGGGCGTGGCGGGCGGGCTGCGCCGCTACCACGCCGAGCACGGCGTGGAGGTCGATGCCCTGCGCATGACGATGCCGATCAACGTGCGCACCGAGGCCAACGCCCGCACCGCCGGCAACGCGTTCGTGCCGGCTCGCTTCGCCGTGCCCGTCGGCATCGTCGACCCGCTCCAGCGCATGGACGCCATCCGCAAGCTCGTGGCCCACCAGCGAGCGGAGCCGGCGCTGGCGCTCACCGACTCGGTCGCGGCGCTGCTGAACCGCCTGCCGACGACGGCGACGACCGCCGTGTTCGGGTCGATGCTCAAAGGCATCGACTTCATCACGTCGAACGTCCCGGGGGCGCCGGTGCCGGTGTACGTCGCCGGGGCGAAGGTGCAGGCCCAGGTGGCGCTGGCGCCGATGACCGGCTCGGCCGCCAACGTGACGCTCCTGAGCCACGAGGCCACGTGCCACATCGGCATCAACGTCGACCCGGCAGCCGTGACCGACCCGGCGCTGTTCACCGCCTGCCTGCGCGAGAGCTTCGTCGAAATCTGCAAGGTCGGCTGACGGCGCTGCCCGGGCCGCCTGCTCAGTCGGCGGTCGCGACGTCGGCGTCGACGACACCGTGACGCGACAGCCGCCACGCCCCCATCGCCGGCATGAGCTTCGCCACCACGCCGACACCGGCCATGCAGGCCAACCCGCCGGTGATGACGGACGCGACCGGCGACGTCAGCGCCGCCACCACGCCGGCCTCGACATCGCCGAGACGCGGGCCACCGGTCACGACAGCGATGTGCACCGCCGACAGGCGGCCACGCAACCGGTCGGGGACGGTCAGCTGCAGGATCGAGTTGCGGAACACCGCGCTGACGACGTCCGCTGCGCCCGCCACCGCCAGGAAGGCCAGCGCCAGCGGCAACAACACCTCGGCCGACGGCAGCGCCGCCACCACGCCGAACCCGGCGATGGCCCCGCCCCAGGCCAGCACCGACCACAGCACCGCCCGTCCCTGAGCGTCGATCCGGCCGAGCCAACCCGAGAACAGCGCGCCGGCGAACGCGCCGGCAGCCGGGGCGGCGTAGAGCGGGCCGATGGCGTCCTCGCCTCCGAACACCTGCACCGCCAGGGCGGGGAACAGGGCGCGGGGCATGCCGAACACCATGGCGTTGATGTCGATGACGAACGTGCCCTGCAACGCCTGGCGTCCCTTGAGGAAGTGCACGCCCGCCAGGATCGACGCTCGCCCCGCACGCTCGGCGCTGCCCTCGGGGATGATCGGGCGCATGGCCAACAGGGCACCGATGGACGCGGCATAGGTGGCGACGTCGAGCCAGTAGGTCGCCGCCAGCGACACCTGCGCGATCAGCAGCCCGGCGACGAGCGGGCCCACGATCAGCCCCAGCTGCCACATCAGCTGGTTCAGCGCCAGCGCCGCCGGCAGCGACCGGCGCTCCACGAGCACCGGCACCGACGACGAGCGCGTCGGGTGGTCGATGCCCGAGAACCCGGCGGCCAGGCCGCTGAGCACGTAGATCGCCCACAGGCGCGGCTCGCCGATGACCGTGTTCAACGCCAACCCGACCGTCGTGGCGACGAGGAGCAGCTGCGCCACCAGGAGCACCTTGCGGCGGTCGTAGGTGTCGGCCAGCGAGCCGCCGAGGAGCGAGCCCACGATCAGCAGGGGCAGCTGCACGAGACCGAGCAGGCCGACCGCCAGGGACGATCCGGTGAGTTGATACACCTGCACCGGCGCCGCCACCGCCGTCATCTGCGTGCCGAGGTACGAGATGGTCTGGCCGATGTAGAGCAGCCGGAACTGGCGCGAGGCGCGCAGGGGCGTCAGATCGACGAGCAGGCGGGTGCGCTCGTGGCGCGTGGAGCGGGCGATCAGGTCACGCTAGATGCGTCGCTCATCGCGCCTGCCAGTTCGGGGGGCGCTTGTCGGCGAACGCCTTGGGGCCCTCCTTGGCGTCGTCGGTGGCGAAGATGCGCTGCGACAGCTCCTGCTCGATGTCGTAGGCCTCGGCGAGCGTCGTGGACAGCCCGCGGATCACCGACTCCTTGGTGGCCTGCACGGCCAGCGGAGCGTTCACGGCGATGCGCCGCGCCCAGTCGAAGGCCCGCTCGAGCAGCTCGTCCTCGGGCACGATCTCGTTGATCAGGCCCATCCGCAGCGCGTCCTCGGCCGGGAACGCCTCCGCCGTCAGCAGGAACGCCATCGCGGCCGGGAACGGGATCTGCCGGGGCAGGCGTGCCGTCGTCCCACCGCCGGCGAACAGGCCCCGCTTGGGCTCCATCACCCCGAAGCTGGCGTGCTCGGTGGCGACCCGGATGTCGACGCCGCCGAGCATCTCCATGCCACCGGCCACGCACGGCCCGTTGATGGCGGCGACGATCGGCTTGTAGAGCTTCACGTCGCGCAGGACCGCCCGTTGACCGTCGGAGAGCTTGCACCCGTCGATCTCGGTGACCTCGCCCTTGGCGATCTCCTGGTAGAGCGCCGTGACCTGGGGCATGTAGTCCTTGAGGTCGGCACCGGACATGAAGTTCCGCTCGACGCCGGTGATGACCGCCACCCACGCGTCGTCGTCGAACCGGAACGTCTTCCACGCCTGCGTCAGGTCACGGAAGTGGTACATGTCCAGCGCGTTGCGCCGCTCGGGTCGGTCGATGGTGATGAGCACGACGTGCTCGAGCCCGTCGGCGCCGCCGGGGTGCTTGTCGTAGTGGATGGGCATGGGGCTCCTCAGGACGTGACGTTGAGCCGGGCGAACAGGTCGAGCTCCGCCGGCACCTCGGCCGCCGCCAGCCAGGCCACCAGGGCATCGGCGACCACCTCGGCCTCGACGGGCGTGACCCCGTCGAAGTAGCCCTCGCCGAACCACCGGTCGAAGTACGCCGCCGACAGCTCGGGATCCCACGCCGCCGCCGCCTCGGTGACGGTGGGACCGACGACGATGCGCGTGAGCGCCAGCTCGGGATGGTCGAGTCGCCACAGGTCGAGCGCCAGATCGAGACCGGCCTTCGACGCCAGGTAGGCGCCGAGTCCGGGCATCGGCGCTCCCACGGCGTTCGACGAGCAGCAGCCGACCCGGCCGTCGGGCGCCAGCGACGGCACGAGCGCCCGCACCACGGCGTGCGGGCCGACGAGGTTCGTGTCGAGGATCCGACGCAACGCCTCCGGCTCGAGGTCACGCATGGGCGCCAGGTGCGTGACGCCGACCGTGACGAGGAGGGCGTCGATCCCCTCGGGTGCCGCCGCATCGACGGCGGCGGCGAACGCATCGACCGACGCCTGGTCGGTCACGTCGCACGCGACCGCCACGATGCGCCCCGGTTCGGGCGCCTGCGCCGCGAGCGCCTCGAGCTGGGCGATGGAACGGGCGCCGGTGATGACCGTGGCCCCGGCGGCGCTGGCGGCACGGGCGGTCGCGGCACCGACCCCCGCCGAGGCGCCGACGATCACCACGCAGCGACCGTCGAGCGCTCCCCCAGGCATCTCACTAGTATGACGCACACGTCAGGTTTCGTCGGCTGCCGGGCTGCGGCACCGGCGCCCGTGGGGGGATCCGCATGTCGGGAGCGAACGCGTCGAGGCGGCGCGCCATCGTGGCGTGGGCGACGATGGCCGCATGCGGGCTCGTCGCGACCGCGTGCGGCGCCGACGCCGCGCTTCCGAACGCCGACGGGGCCGGAGCCGGCGACTCGGCCGCGGTCGATGACGGCGGCTGCTCGTGGCTCCAGGCCGGGGCCGGACCCGAGCGCACCTACACGTCGACCTGCGCCAGCCGCATCGACGCCACGACCGCCGGCGACCTGATGGTCGACTGGTTCTTCCCCACCGCCGACGCCGCCACGGCGAGCCCGGTCGTGCACGAGGGCACGATGTACCTCGGCGACTGGTCGGGGCTGTTCTACGCCGTCGACACCGCCACCGGCACCGAACGCTGGCGCTTCCAGGCCGACACGAACCCCGCGGTGTACGCCGGGCAGATCACCGCCAGCGCCGCGCTCGGCACGGTCGGCGGTGTCGACACCGTCTACTTCCCCAGCGGCAAGACGGTGCACGCCCTGCGCACCGACGACGGCACCGAGCGCTGGTCCGTCGACATCGGCGTCGGCTCCGACACCGAGCCGACCGAGATCGAAGGTGCACCCCTGCTCGTCGAGGACCTCGTGATCATCGGTGTCGACGTGCACAACAACCCCGGCTTCCGCGCCGGCGTCGTCGCCCTCGACGCCGCCACCGGCGAGGTGCGCTGGCGTTGGGACGGCGACGCCGGAGCCGAACCATCGGGCTGTGTCGACGTGTGGGGCACGGCCAGCGCCGATGTGGAGCGGCGGATGGTGTTCTTCGGTACCGGCAACTGCCCGTCGGCGCCCGAGGTCTGGCGGCCGGCGACCGAGGCCGTCGTCGCCGTCGACCTCGACACCGGTGCCGAACGGTGGATCTACCAACCGCACGAACCGAACAACGACGACCTCGACTTCGCCTCGGCCCCCAACCTGTTCAGCGCCGGCGGGCGCGACCTGGTCGGCATCGGCAACAAGGACGGCGACTACTACGCCCTCGACCGCACCAGCGGCGCGCTGGTGTGGCGGGCAGATGCCACCGAGCCCGGCCTGGAGGAGCCGGGTGGGAACTTCTCGACCGGCGGGTTCATCGGTGCCGCCGCCGTGGTCGGCGACACCATCGTCGGCGGCACGGCCGTCGGACCGGCGCCCTACCTCCACGGCATCGCCACGGTCGACGGTGCCCTGACGTGGCAGCAGGCGAAGGCGCAGGCCATCTACTCGCCGCCCGGCGCCGTGCACGACGTGGCGTTCATCGGCGGCACGGACTTCACGCTGCGGGGCGTGCGCACGACCGACGGGGCCGTCGTCTTCGAGCATCCCGTCGACGCCGTGATCGCCGCCGGTCCCGCCGTGGTCGGCGATGCCGTCTATGCCCCGATCGGCTTCAAGGAGCCGGGCACCTCGGCGCCGATCGCCAACGGCGGGGTGCAGAAGCTGCGCCTGCCCCGGCCCGGGGAGACCACCACGTCCACCACGGCGGCACCGACCACCACCGCCGCGCCCGGCGTCACCGGCGTGGACCTGACCAACGCCGGCGGTGCCTGCATCGGCACCCCCTGCCCGCTGCCGTTCGCGCTCAAGCCCACGCCCGCCGACGCCACGCCGTCCGGGACGATCGTGGTGCGGACCACGCCGTTCTCGATGACCGTCGAGGTCGCCGGGCTGGGCGAGCCCGCCGGGTGGTTGTCGCCGGGGTCCGACGCCGCAGCTGCGGGTGCCACGACGTACGCCGTCTACCTGTCGGAAGGTGACGACAACCCGGTCGGGGGGCTGGTCTGCGTGCTCGAAGGCGACCCGGCCGGCAGCGGCGGCTCGTGCACGGGCGACGCCCTCCCCCGCCGCACCACGTACAACCGCATGACGATCCTGGCCGTCAACGAGGCCGCCACCCTTCCGGCGCCGGCCGAGGGCCTGGCCCGGCTGGTCACCACCGTCGCCTTCGACCCGCCGTTGACGCCTGCACCATGACCTGTCCCCACGAGCTCGATCCGAGGTCACCATGACCATCCGCCGCCATCTCGCCGTCCGACTCGTGCCGCTGCTCGCCGCCGGCGCCCTGCTGGTCGGCGCCTGCAGCTCGACGTCGGACAGCACATCGTCCGGCTCCACCCCCGGCACCACCGGCTCCACTGCCGGCACGACCGGCACGACCGGCACGACCGGCACCACTGCCGGGGGCGCCGGCGACTACCTCGTCTTCAACGGCCAGGGCAACAACCTCGACGCCTACGACCCGTCGCCGCCGTTCGAGAGCCAGCAGGTCATCACCAATGCCGCCGACGACCCGGACGGCCTCGACATCAACGCCCAGATCTGCTTCTTCCCGGACCAGCCGAACCGCTTCATCGCCGGCGAGGACACGGGCCAGGGCACGGGCGACCTGCAGGGCTGGGGCATCTTCGACCTCAGCGGTGACGCCCTCGGCGACCTCGAGGCGACCCAGGTCGGCAAGCTGGTGCCGACCTATCAAGGCTCGGCGGACAACGCCGAGAACTACGGCTGCGGGTTCCTCGCCGACGGCAGGCTGTTGACGACCGACGTCGGCAACCAGGCGCTCGGACCGGCCGACGGTCAGCTCATCGTGTGGTTCGGTCCGTACGACCGCACCGAGGTGCCCTACTGCAAGCTCGACATCAACATCGCCACCGCCCAGTCGATCTGGGTCGGCGAGGACGACCGGGTGTACGTGGCCTCGGCACGGCCCTCGGACGAGGCCGGCGCCACGGCGGGCGGCGTGTACGTGTACGACGGTCCCTTCCCGACGGGCCCGGACGCCGCCGGCGGCTGCGGGGGCACCGACAGCACCGGGGCGCCGCTGGCCGAGATGACCGGCACGAAGCTGATCGCCTCGGGCGACCACGGGTTGCTGAGCCCGTCGGGACTCGCCGCCGCGCCCGACGGCAACCTCTACGTCTCGTCGGTGTTCACGGGTGTGATCAACGAGTACACGACCGACGGGACCTTCGTGCGCACGATCCTGCAACCGCCTGCCGGCGAGACGCTCGGTGCCGCGCCGTTCTCGACCGGCACGCCCCTCGGCCTGGCGACGGGTCCCGACGGCAGCCTCTTCTACGCCGACATCGGCCTGGTGCTCGAGGCCGGCCAGTCGCCCGGCCCCGGCGACGGCACCGGGACGCTGCGCCGCATCACCTTCGTCGACGGCGAGCCCCAGGCGCCCGAGACCATGGCCGACGGCCTCGCCTTCCCCGACGGCGTCGGCATCTACGTCCCCTGACGCCGCTCAGCCTCCCGCCGAGCTGCTGAGCACCTGACGTTGATATCGCACGGAATCTGCGCCGGACGTATCTGACACGACCGTGACGAATTCGACCCGGCAGATTCGGTCACCTATGCACCAGATCTGCCGACTCGACGCGCCTCACCCGGCGGCGGCGAAATGCGCGTGTACGGTCGTCAGCGCGTCGCCACACTGGTCGACCATCGCTCGGGCATCCGAGCCTCACCGTTCCCCACCGCTCCGGGAGCACCGATGGCTCAACCCGACGCCGACCAGACCATCGCCTCGATGGCAGCAGACCAGGACGGGGTGTTCAGCGACCTCCACGCCGCTTCGGCCGGGGCGACCCCGGCCATGGTGCGTCGTCGCATCCAACGTGGCCAGTGGCTGCGCCTTGCGCCGGGCGTGCTGGCCATCGCCGGCGCTCCACTGACCTTCCAGGCGCGTTGTCGGGCCGCCACGTTGGCGCTGCCCGGCAGCGCCCTCGCCGGGTTGGCCGCCGCCGAGCTCCACGAGCTCCGGTCGTTCACCCCGCCGCGACCGGAGCTGGTGGTGCCTGCCGGCGGCAACCACCGGAGCCGCCTGGCGGTCGTGCGCGAGCGGTCCCGCTTCCGGCGCACCCGCCTCCGGGGCATGCCCATCGGCACGATCGATCAGACCATCGTCGACCTGGCAGCGCTCGTGCCGGCGGCGGTGCTCGAGCGAACGGTCGATGATGCCCTCGTGCAGCACCGGCTCCACCTGTCGCACCTCGAGGACCGGCTCGTCGAGTGCAGCGCCGACCGGGCACGGGGCACACGGGCGTTGCGGTCGGTCGTCGAGGCGCGCACGGACGGAACTGCGCCCACCGAGAGCCAGCTCGAACGACACCTGCACCGAGTGCTGGCGCACCCGGGCCTGCCCCCGTCCACCCTCCGGCCGTCGCTGCCATGGCGACCATCGCAAACCGGTCGCGTCGATGCCGTCATCTGGAGGTGGCGCCTGAGCGTCGAGGCGGACGGCCGGCGCTGGCACGCCCGCTGGCGAGACTTCGAGGTCGATCGACGGCGCGACGCCGAGGCGCTGGCGGCGGGCTTCCGCGCCCTTCGGTTGACCTGGGCCATGCTGACCGTCGACCTGCGCTCGACGATCGACCTGCTGTTCCGCATCGGAGCCGCCGGGTCCGACAGCGCCCGCCCGTGACCCATATGGCCACTTCACGAACGACCCGGCAGATCGCGTCACTATCGCACCGAATCTGCCGGCTCGATGCCGGCGGCGGCGCCGGCGGGCGGCGCCGGCGGCCGGGTGCGTCAGGCGGCGGGGTCGGTGGCGGCGAGATCGAGGCGGCGGGTGAAGTCGGCGTCGGACTCGGGCTCGGACAACAAGAAGCCCTGCGCGCGGGTGCACCCCATCGCCACGAGCGCGTCACGCTGGCGCAGGTCCTCGACCCCCTCGGCGGTGATCGACACGCCCAGGGCCGAGGCCAGCTCGACCGTCGAGCCGACGATCGCCCGGTCCCGCGTGTCGTCGGGCAGGCCCATCACGAAGGCCCGGTCCACCTTGATCGAGGTGAGCGGCAGCCGCTTCAGGTACAGCATCGAGCTGAAGCCCGTGCCGAAGTCGTCGATGGCCAGCCCGACGCCCAGGGCACGCAGCTCCTCGAGCACCGCCACCGACCGCTCGGGATCGGCGAGCAGCGTGCTCTCGGTCAGCTCCACGCAGAGCGCATCGGCGGGCACGTGCGCCTCGCGCAGCACCGCCTGGAGCCGGGCGACCAACCCGTCCCGTCGCAGCTGCAGCGCCGACACGTTGACCCGCAGGACGAAGTCGTCGGCCAGTCCGGCGGCGCGCCAGCGACCGAGCGCGGCGCAGGCGTCCTCGAGGACACGCTCGCCCAACGGCACGACCACACCGCACTCCTCGGCCATGGGGATGAACTCCCCGGCGGCCAGCAGCCCGTCGACCGGGTGCTCCCAGCGCGCCAACGCCTCGGCGCCGATGATGCGCCCGCTGAGGAGGTCCCACTCCGCCTGGTAGTGCACCACGAGACCGTCGCCCTCGACGGCGGCGCGCAGCTCCGCCTCGCGTCGCAGGCGCTGCGACACCGACGCCCTGGCCGCCTCGTCGTCGATCTCGAGCTGGTCGCCGCCGCGCTCCTTGGCCCGGTACATGGCCAGGTGCGCCCGGCGCAGCAGCTCCTCCGGATCGGCGACGAACCCGGCAGCGTCCCCGGCGCCGGAGTGCACCACGCCGGCGCTGGCGGTGAGGGCGACCGGATGCCCACCGACCTCGAACGGCGGCTCGAGCGCCGCGAGCACCTCCCGGGTGGCGGCGACGGCGTCATCGAGGGTCGCCGCGACCGGATGCAGGAGCAGCAGCTCGTCACCGCCCAGCCGGGCGATCATCGACTCGGGTGGCACGGCGCCCGCCAGCCGCGTGGCGATGTCGCCCAGCAGGCGATCGCCGGCGCCGTGGCCGAGGGCGTCGTTGACCATCTTGAACCGGTCGATGTCGACCATCGCCACGCCGACGCCCGGCGACCGCAGCGACGCCACGTCCTCGGTGGCCGACGCCAGCGCGTCGGCGAACGCCCACCGATTCGGCAGCCCGGTCAGGACGTCGCTGCGCGCCCGCCGCGCCAACTCGACCTCGACGTCGTGGCGCACGAGGGCCGCCGACACGATGTTGGCCGCCGCTCGCAGGGCGACGATCTGCCCGGCGCCCAGGCCCCCGCCGGCGAAGGTCGACTCGGCCATCACCAACCCGTTGAACGCCCCGGCGCGGTACATGGGGACGGCGAGCACGCTGTGCACGCCCCAGGACCCGAACAGCTCGCGCTCCATGGCGCAGTCGTCGGGCAGGTGGTCGACCGAGGCGATGTGCACCTCTTCGAGCTGGGCCAGGCGCCGCATCATCCAGCTGGACTCGAGGCGCACCGACGCCGACAGCTCGCCGCCGGGTTGGTTGACCGCCGCCTCCCAGGACGCCAGCAGCACGACCCGCAGCGGTTCCGATCGCCAGATGGACAGGCGGGTCACCCACTCGAGGCCCGACAGCAGGACCAGCGCCTCGTCGAGCGCGTCGTCGAACCCGTCGGCATCGACCGCGGCGAAGATCGAGGCCAGCTCGACGATCCGCTCCTCGCCGACCAGCCGCTGCAGGGCGTCGGCGCGCTGCGCGTACACGGCGCTGTCTTCGCGCAGGGTGATGATGATCGACCCCAACGGCTCGGCCGCGGCGCCGGTGACCGTGTCGTAGCGCAGCGGCACCCAGTCGCCGCCGGCGTTGCGCACCCGCTGAACCTGCCCCCGCGGCGCCCCCGGTCGGCCCGCCCAGCGGAGCAGCGACTCGAGCAGCTCCTCGACCTCGTCCGGGTGCAGGAAGTCGACCAGGCTGCGACCGACGACCGCCTCGGGGTCGTAGCCGAGCATCGGTCGGACCGACGGGCTGGCGAAGGTGATGGCCCAGTCCGCGTCGCACGCCACGACCGCCTCGTCGACGTGCGCGAGCACTCGACCGAGTGCCGTCCGATCCAGTTCGTAACGGGGCCCGCCGCCCGGCGCCGGCCCATCGGCGTTCGCCATCACGCCTCCGTTCCGCCCGACGCAGCGCAGCGTAGGCCCTACGTCGCGGCCGTGCGCCGGGAAGGCGCGGCGCAGGGCCGGAGCACGCCGCGTCAGAACAGCGAGTCGCCGGTGGCGATCACCACCGTCTTCGATTCGAGGAAGGCGTCGATGCCTTCTCGACCGCCCTCACGCCCCACGCCGGAGGTCTTCATGCCGCCGAACGGGGCGTTGGGCATGACCGTGTAGCCGTTGACCCCGAAGGTGCCGCTGCGCACCGCCTGGGCCACCCGGATCGCCCGCTTCACGTCGCTCGTCTGCACCGAGGCGCCGAGGCCGTAGTCGGTGGCGTTGGCGAGGCGGATGGCCTCGTCCTCGTCGTGGAACGGGATCATGGCGAGCACCGGTCCGAAGATCTCCTCCCGGGCGATCGTCATGGCGTTGTCCACGTCGGCGAAGAGCGTCGGGTTGACGAAGTTGCCGGCCGCCAGATCACCGCCGGGCCGGTCGCCACCGACGACGAGGCGCGCCCCTTCGTCGCGGCCGCCGGCGATGAGCCCTTCGACGCGCGCCAGCTGTCGCCCGTTGATGATCGGCCCCGACGTCGTCCCGGGGTCGAACGGGTCCCCGAGGACGGACATGGCCGCCATGGCGGCGCAGGCGTCGATCATCTCGTCGTAGACGGTGTCCTGCACGAGCGCTCGGGTGTGGCACACGCAGCCCTGCCCGGACAGCCCCATCGACACCATGCCCATCAGCGCCGCCGCGGTCCCGCCCACGTCGACGTCGTCGAACACGATGTTCGGGCTCTTGCCACCCAGCTCGAGCGAGACGCGGGCGATCCGTTCGGCGGCGGCGGCCATGACCCGAGACCCGACGGCACGAGAACCGGTGAAGGTCACCTTGTCGACACCGGAGTGGGTGATGATGGCTTCGCCGACCTCGGGGCCGGTGCCGAGCACGAGGTTGACGACCCCCGGCGGCACCCCGGCCTCCACCAGCAGCTCGGTCATGCGCACCGCCGTCAAGCTGGCGTACTCGGAGGGCTTGACCACGACGGTGCAGCCGGCAGCCAGCGCCGGCGCCACCTTCTGGGCGAAGAGCATCAGCGGTGCGTTCCACGGGATGATCGCCCCCACGACGCCGACCGGCTCGCGCAGCGTGAGGAACAGGCCGTCGCCGCCGGTGTAGGTGGGGAGGGTGTCGCCGGTGATCTTGTCGACCCATCCGGCGTGGTGGTCGAAGGCGTCGGCGGCGAACTGGCTCGACACCTGGTAGATCGCCGAGAACGACACGGGCATGCCGTTGTCGAGCGTCTGCAGCCGGTTGAGCTCGTCGCCGTGCGCCTCGAGCAGCGCCGCGCACCGCTGCAGCAGCAGCCGCCGGTCGCGGGCCTTCCAGCGCGGCCAGTCCGTCTCGTCGAAGGCACGACGGGCGGCGGCGACCGCCCGGTCGACGTCCGATGCCGTGCCGAGCGAGAAGGACGTGACCACCTCGTTCGTCGCCGGGTGGACGTGATCCCACCGCTCGCCGGTGGCTTCGGACCAGGCGCCGTCGATGAGCTGGCGAGCCCCCGACACCCCCAGCGCGTCACGATGCGGAAGCACGGTCATCGTCATGGGCGCGAAACCTAACACGCGTGTCAGGTTTTTGGTCGGGCCGCCCGGCTGGCTCGGCGCTCCCGCAGCCGAGAACGGCTGGTGCCGGGCGCTTGCTTCGAGCGCCCGGCACCAGCCGTCTGCGGCCGAGGCCGCAGATCCCCCATCTCCCGCGAGCTCAGGTGGCGGCCGCCACCGCCGTTCCCTCGACCTTGACCTCGCCATCGGCGTTGGCCAGGCGCACGGTCAGCTCGACCACCTGCTCCCCGTCGTCGGCCCGCTTGTCGGCGACGACGACCGAGGTGGTCAGCTCCTCCCCCGGCCAGGTCTGCTTGGTGAATCGCACCTGGTAGGAGCGGAGGTTCTCGATGCCGACGTAGTCGGTGATCGCCTTGCCCAGCAGACCCATCGACAACATGCCGTGCCCGAACACGCTCGGCAGTCCCGCCGCCTGGGCGGCCACCTCGTCGTGGTGCATGGGGTTGAAGTCGCCCGAGGCACCGGCGTACTTGACGAGGTCGGTGCGTGTCAGCGCATGCGTGATCGACGGTGCCTCGTCGCCCACCTGCACGTCGTCGTACTGCAGTGCCATGTCGCCTCGCCGTCGGTCGTCGATCGGTGCGCCGGGCATGGTATCCCACCTGACACGCGCGTCAACTTTGGCGGGGCCCCGGACCGCAGCCCCCCGGCCCTCGAGCCGACGTGACCGATGCGACGTCGCGGGACCTGACCCGACGCCGGCCACGTCCCTACACTCGGCGGTCGATGGGTGACGGCGCCGTCGAACGGTACCCCCGGCCGCTGCAGGCACGCGCCGCGGTGCGTGGGGTGATCCTGTTGGATCTGCTGGCGAACGCCGCCGGCGCCGCCGTGGTCGTCGTGTACCTGAAGCTGGTGGCGCCATCGGAGCTGGCGGACGAGCAGCAGCTCGGCTTGAACCTGGCGGTGTTCGCGCTGTTCGTGGCCGTCACCGTCGCAGTGGCGGCGCCGATCAACGCGCACCTCCTCCACAAGGCGCTGGAGTGGGTCCGGGAGGGACGGGCGCCCACGACCCAGGAGCGCATCGACACGGTCGGCCAGCCGCTCAAGCAGACCTTCTCGGCCTTCATCGGGTGGATGGGCGCGGCGGTGGTGTTCGGCGCGCTCAACGACGACGTGTGGCGCATCGCCGTCGGCATCGCCCTCGCCGGCCTCGTCACCTGCGCGCTGCTCTACGCCTTGCTGGAGCGCCACTTCCGCCCGATCGTGGCCCTCGCCCTCGCCGGCGCCACGCTGCCCCGGTGGCGGCGCGAGATCACGACGCGCATCATGCTGGCGTGGTGGATCGGCTCGGCGGTGCCGCTGCTCGCCGTCGGCCTGGCCCCGTGGACCATCGAGGACGCGTCCACCGACACCGGCCGCCGCCTGAGCCTGGTGGTGATCGGCTGCGTCTTCGCCGGCGGCATCGTCATGCGGGCCGCCGCCGGCGCCGTCTCGGCCCCGGTCACCGAGGTGGCGTTGGCCCTCGAGCAGGTCGAGGACGGGAACCTCGACGTGTCGGTCGACATCACCAACGTCGGCGAGCTCGGGCGCCTGCAGGTGGGGTTCAACAACATGGTCGACGGCCTGCGCGAGCGGGCGCGCCTCGCCGACCTGTTCGGCCGCCAGGTCGGCATCGACGTCGCCCAGCGCGCGCTCGAGGCCGGGGCCGTCGAGCTCGGTGGGTCCGAGCGCGAGATCACCGCCCTGTTCGTCGACCTGGAGGGCTTCACCGCCTTCACCGAGCAGCACTCGCCCAGCGAGGTCGTCGCCGAGCTGAACGCCTTCTTCGAGGTCGTGATCCGTGTGGTGATGGCCGAGGGCGGTTGGGTGAACAAGTTCGAGGGCGACGCCGCGCTGTGCATCTTCGGTGCGCCGGTCCCGCTGGACGCCCACGCCGCGCACGCCCTGCGCGCCGCCGCCGCCATCCCCGCCGAGGTGGCGAAGCTGCCCGAGGCGCCGAGCGTCGGCATCGGCGTGGCCACGGGTCGGGTGGTCGCCGGCAACGTCGGCACGACCGATCGCTACGAGTACACGGTCGTCGGCGACGCCGTGAACGTGGCGTCTCGCCTCACCGAGATGGCCAAGGGCCGGGCGACGTCGGTGCTGACGTCGGAGGACACCATCCGCATCGCCGGCGACGGCGCCGTCGGATGGCGTCCGGCCGGCACGGTCAAGGTCCGCGGCCGCGCCCGGCCGATCCGGATCTTCGAGCCCGAGACCGACGGCGCGCCGGCGACGATCGAGTCGGCGCGCTCAGCCGAGGAGGAGCCCGGCGAGGCGGTCGTGGTGCCAGGTGGCTGAGCCCAGCAGGTAGTCGCCGGCGTAGGCCCGCCGCAGGTACAGGTGCAGGTCGTGCTCCCACGTGTACCCGATGCCGCCGTGCACCTGGAGCCCGTCCCGGGCGGCGTGGCGGGCGGCGCGCCCGGCCGCCGCCTTGGCCACGTGCACCAGGCGATGGCGCTCGGGAACCTCGGCGTCCGACGCCATGGCGGCGGCGTACACGGCGGCCGTGGCGCGCTCGACGTCGAGCGCCATGTCGACCAGCTTGAACTGCAGGCCCTGGAAGGCACCGATCGGTCGGTCGAACTGGACGCGCTCGCCGGCGTAGGCGACCGACGTGTCGAGCAGCCACCGGGCCACGCCGACCAGTTCGGCGGCGACGACCACCGTGGCGCGCTCGATGACGCGCTGCACCGCCGTGCGCGACACCTCGGCGACCGGGTGGCCCCCGGAGAAGGCGTCGTCGGGCACCGCGACCTCGAACGCCCGACGGGTCGTGTCGAGGGTCTCGACCAGTCGCGGCTCGAGGGCCGACGCGTCGACGAGGGCGATGCGCGCCGAGTCCGGCCCGTCGGCGGCGACGATCGCCACGGTGTCCACACGGTCCGCCTCCAGGACCCAGGTCCGCAACGGACCGTCGACCAGGCGCCCGGCATCCCACACGCCGTCACCGCCGGCCAGCGCCACCGTGCCGGACCGGCTCCCTGCGCCGACGGCGGAGGCGACGTCGGCCCAGGGCGCACCGACCTCGTCCACCAACGGTGCGAACAGCGCCGCCGTCGGCACGAAGACGCCGGGGGCGAGGACCCGGCCCAATTCCTCGGCGAACAGCGCCAGGTCCACCAGCGACCCGCTGCCGAGCGCCACCCAGTCGCGCAGGTGCGCCCGCCACAGGGCATCGGCGACGGAGGGATCGTCGGCGTGCGCCCGCACCAGCGCCGGCGGGCACTCCTTGGTGGCCAGCGCCCGCGCCGTGTCGCGCAGCAGCTCCTGCTCGTCGGTCAGCGTGAAGTCCATGGCTGCTCCCTCACGCCCGCGGCAGGCCCAGCACGCGGGTCGCCACGACGTTGCGTTGGATCTCCGAGGTGCCCCCGCCGATGGTGCCGGCCAAGGCCACGAAGAACCCCTTCCACCACCTGCCGTCCTCTTCGGCACGTGCCGGGTCGACCACGGCGCCGGCGGGGCCGCACAGGTCCATCCCCAACTCGAAGAGCTGCTTGCGCAGCTCCGACGTGGCGAGCTTCATGAACGAGTGCTCCGGCGCGGACGAGCCTTGCGCGAACCCGGCGAAGCCCTTGTAGCCGAGCGAGCGCAGGGAGCTGACCTGCTCGTAGGCCTCTCCCAACCGGCGTCGCACGACCGGGTCGGCGTCGAGGCCACGCCGCCGGGCCAAGGCGATGAGCCCGTCGAGGGCCCGGTGGGCGCCGAACACGCCCTCGACCCACAGCCCGCCGCGCTCGTGCGCCAGCGAGCCCATCGTGATGCGCCAACCGTTGTTGCGCTCCCCGACCAGGTTGGCCTTGGGCACGACGACGTCGTCGAAGAACACCTCGGCGAACTCGACGGCGCCCGTGATGTGGCGCAGCGGTCGCACCTCGATGCCGGGGCTCGCCATGTCGATCAGCAGCACGGAGATGCCCTTGTGCTTGGGCGCCTCGGGATCGGTGCGCACGTAGCAGAAGCACATGTCGGCGAACGGCGCGTACGACGTCCACACCTTCTGCCCGGTCACCACGAAGCTGTCGCCGTCGTCGACGGCGCGGGTGGCCAACGCCGCCAGATCGGACCCGGCGTCGGGCTCGGACATCCCGACGCACCAGACCGTGTCGCCGCGGATGGCGGCGGGTGCCAGCGCCCGCTGCGCCTCGTCGCCGAACTCGAGCAGCGACGGCCCGACGATGGCGTAGCCGCCGAAGTGGACCGACCGGACGATGCCCTGATCGGCGAGCTCTTCGAGGTACAGCAGCGTCTGGGTGGGCGTGGCGTGGCGTCCGCCCAGCTCCGGTGGGTAGGCCGGGATCATCCACCCGTGATCGAACAACGTCGCCTGCCAGGCGCGGGCCCAGTCCGGCACCCCGTCCACGCCCTCGCCCATGAAGTCCTTGCCCCGCCGCGCCTCGGGCGGGCAGTGCTCGTCCAGGAAGGCCCGCAGATCGCGGCGGAACGCCTCGTCCTCGTCGCTCCAGCTCAGCTGCACCGCTCGGTCGCTCCCCTCCGCAAACCTGACGTGAGCGTCACCTTACGGTATGGTCCCGCGCCGCCGCCACCGACCAGGAGGACCGTCATGGCCGAGGACCGCCCCATCGCCCCGGTGACCGAACGGGTGACCTACACCGTCGACGGCGGCGTGGCCCACATCACCATCGCCGCGCCCGAGCAGGGCAACTCGCTGGCTTGGGACATGCGCGACCGCATCGGCGACCTGCTCGAGGAGGCGTCGGCCGACCTGGCCGTCCGCGCCGTCGTGCTGCGCGGCGCCGGCGA
>JAGQTE010000486.1 GCA_020439175.1 Acidimicrobiales bacterium
AAAAAAAACACGCCACCCCACGGCCACGCCCAGCACGACCACCGGCACGTTGATCCAGAACACCGACTGCCAGCCCGCCCACTCGACCAGCACCCCCGCCAGCAGCGGCCCCACGGCCACCGCGAGCCCGGTGGCCGCCGAGGTCAGCGAGACGGCGCGCGGCCGGGCGGCGCCGGTGAAGTGGACCGAGACCTCGGCCAGCGCTGCCGGCGTGAGGAACCCGGCGCCCGCCCCGGACACGACGCGACCCACGATGAGCTGGGCGGAGGTCGTCGAGGTGGCGGCGATCACCGAGCCCAGCCCGAACAGGATCAGGCCACCGAGCAGCACCCGGCGGTGGCCGTGCACATCGCCCAGCTCGCCGCCGAGGAAGATCAACGCCGCGAACACCAGCGGGTAGATGGCGACGATCCACTGCAGCTCGGCGGCGCCGGCGTCCAGGTCGGTGCGCAGCGACGGCAGCGCGATGTTGAGCACCGTCGTGTCGAGGGCCGTGATGAACGACCCGACGCAGGCGACGAGCAGCAGGCCGCCGCGGCCGCGAGCCGGTCGCGACGACGCGTCGCTCACGACGGCGGCATCGGGACGAAGTCGGGCAATTCGTCGTTGCTGATCGCAGCGTCGGCCGGGTCGAGCGGCGCCACGTGCCACTCGGCGCGCAGCTCGTCGAGGTCGCGCGGCGCCAGGGCGAAGACGTCGAAGTCCGGACCGAACACGTCGAAGGTGGTGCTCGTGCCGCGGTCCCAGGCGACGAGGATCTTGCGGGCGTCGAACACGCCGTGGGCCGGCACCCCGCCGCGCGGCAGCATCGGTGTGCCGAGGTGCCAGGTGAACAGCGGCATCATCAGGACGTGGAACGGCTCGATCGGTGCGTACCGCGACTGCATGCCGGTCGAGAAGGTGCCGACGAGCACCTCGCCCTGTCGTGACGTGCTGTAGCCCGTGAGCACGTGGCACGTGTCGTGGCGGATGCCGAACACCTCGCCGATGTTGTCCGGCTCACCGGGGAACGAGAACCCGTGGTCGGCGTACTGGCGGAACAGCGCGTAGCCGTAGGTGTGCTCGGGCAGCTGCTCGAACGCCCGGTAGCGCGCCGCCAGCTCGGGGTCGTGCGACGCCTCCTTGCCCACGATGCCGTGCAGCAGCTTGGCCCCGCGCGTGGCCCAGTGCTCGGACTCGGTGACGACCTCCATCGTGTCGCGCATCAGGTGGAACTGGGCCAGGCGCATGTGCTCGTGCGCCAGCTCGCGCAGGATGTGCAGCTCCTCGCGTGGGACATCGAGCGCCTTGGCGTACTCCGCCACCCGTTCGAAGCGCTCCGGCTCGAAGTCGGTGCCGCCGAAGGCCGCCAGCACCAGGAAGGTCATGGCCTGGCTGCGCTCGCGCTGGTCCACGATGCCGGCGGCGATCTGGGCGGGCGTCGCCCGGGGCAACGTGTCGAGGTCGAGCTCGGCGGGATCGTCGTCGGGGAACAGCAGCGACGCAGCGCCCCGCAGCATGTCGGCGTCGGTCACCGACAGCTGGCGGTCGGGGAAGCGGGCGATGTCGTGCATCGCCTCCAGCACGACGTGCGCCTGGGCCGGGGTGGTGTCGATCAGCATCGGGGTCCTCGGGTGGTCACGGCCGGGTGGTCACGGCCGGGTGGTCTGGGCCAGGTGGTCAGGGCCGGGTGGTCAGTGCAGCCGTTGCTGCAGGTCGGTGAAGATGGGGCCGGACTCGAGCGACGCCAGCGTCTCGGCGAGCTGGTCCGGTCCGACGAACGACGAGAAGGCGGCGGCGAAGCCGGTGGCCAGCTCCACGGCGCTGTAGACGGTGGCCCAGGCCAGCCCGTCGGGGTCGAGCCCCGTGCCGTCGCACCAGCGGGCGACGGTGGCCTCGGCGTCGGGCAACCCGGCCAGGCGTTCGAGCCCCCCTTGGATGGCGCTGATGGCGTCCATGTAGATGAACCAGGCCAGGTCGAACACGGGCCAGGCCAGGTGCAGGTCCTCCCAGTCGAGCACCGCCGACACCCGGGCATCGACGAAGGCCATGTTCGGCAGCCGGGCGTCGCCCCAGCACAGGCGCAGCGGCCCGTCGAGGTGCGGGGCGCGCGCCTCGAGCCACGACAGCGCCGTGCGGATCGTGGTCAGATCGTCAGGGCCGGCGAAGCGGTCGAGCATCTGGTGGCGTGCTGCGAGCATCGACGCCATCAAGGCGTCCGCCTCCCGGGGCGAGTCGAAGCTGAAGCCCGCGGCATCGGGGTCGATGGTGTGCAGGGCCACGACGTGGTCGACGGCGTCCCACCACAGGGCGGTCCGCTCCGCCTCGGGCAGATCGGCCAGCCACCCGCCGCCGTGGTACGAGGGCAGATCGCTCGGGATGACGCCGTCGACGAACGCCATGGCGTAGAACTCCTCGCCGAGCACCGGGTCGTCGCTGCCGAACCAGCGCATCTCGGGCACCGGCAGCCCGCAGCTGCGCAACCGGATCTGGTCGTCGAACTGCCGGCGCAGGCTCATGGCGTCGTACAGCGGGTGCTCGTTGCGCAGGCGGACCGCCACCTTGTCGGCCACGGCCGCCGCCTCGGCGCTGGGGCGTTCGTCGAGGTCGAGCACCAGGGTGATGTTCGAGAACCCGTCGTGCGTCGGGTGCCACAGCGAGGTGACCGTCGTGGCGGCGAGCGCCGGGTCCTGGCGGCGGATCCACGCCTCCAGCGCCGCGGTGACCGTGGCCTGGTCCTGGCCCCGGTACACGAAGTCGGTCGTGGGGTCTGCGTCGCTCATCGGGCGGGGTGCTCCTGGGGCCGTGGGCACGGGCCGCACCGCCCTGCCGCGCGTCGGCTACGGGATCGGCTCGCCGTTCCAGGCGATGTCGAAGAACTGGGCGGCCATGATGTCCTTGCGCGAGTGCTTCCCGGTGCCCAGGGCCTTGCGGTACTGGTGGACGTGCCCGTACGACAACATGGCGTACAGCAGCGGCCGGGGGTCGTGGTCCTCGGCGTAGACGTCGGGAGCCGAGAACAGGTCGTGCACGTCGCGGGGGATCTCGCGCCAGTTGTGCACCATGTCGCGCAGCAGCGCCACCGAGATCTGGTGGTAGCGCCCGGGCGGCGCCACGATGGCGTCGGGCCGCCGGCCGGCGAGGGCGTCGTCGAACTCCTCGCTCGTCAGGAGCAGCGTGCCGGCGGTCGGGCGGACGTTGCACTCGACCATCCAGTACGTCCCGTCGGCGTCACGCAGGTAGTCGAACGAGATCTGCCCGTGGTAGCCGGTCGCCTCGGCGATCCGCCGGGCGGCCTCGAGCGTCTCGGGCGCCTCGATCGACAAGAACTCGATCCCGCCGGTGTGCTCGATCGTCTTCGGATGCTCGTAGGTGGCGTGGCCGGTGACCCGGCCGTGGTGCACGACGCTGAAGCTGCACACGTCGGTGCCCTCGATGAACGGCTGGACCACCCACGGGTTGTCGTCGGTCGGGTGCACGGCGGCGAGGTCGACGTCGCCGGCCAGCGGACCGGTGTTGGTGAGCAGCTCCACGCCGCCGCGCGAGTACACCGGTCGGGCGAAGTAGCGGTCGAACGAGGCCACGGCGTCGGCGAGCTCGGCGTCGGTGGTGGCGGTGATCGAGGGCGCGATCGGCAACCCGAGCTCGTCCATGAAGGCGCAGAAGCTCGCCTTGTCGTGCAGCCGGGCCATCACGTCGAACTCGCCGAAGAAGCACTCGGTCAGGCCCTCGAGCACGTTGCGGTGCCGGGCCAGGTAGAAGACCTCCTCGAACTGCGGCAGCACGAGGTCGATCGACTCGTCGTGCACCAGCTCGGCGACGGCGGCGACGAACGCCAGCGGCTCGGAGGCCGGCGGCGGCACCAGGCGCCGGTGCGTGACGTCGCGCGAGTGCCGGCCCGGCGCGGCACGGAACGTGTCCGCCGCGAACACCTCGTGTCCCGCATCGCCGAGCTTGCGGATCTGATCGACGGCGAAGAACATCCTCGCCCCGGTGATGAGCGCCCGCACGGCGCACCACCGTAGCGAACCGACAACCCGTGCTGTTCCGCTGAACGAA
>JAGQTE010000487.1 GCA_020439175.1 Acidimicrobiales bacterium
CCAGCGGCACGGCGGTGGCGGCGGCGAGCCCCAGCGCGCCGAGCCGTAGGGCCCAGCGGCGCGCTCCGCTGCGGCTGCGGAGGTTCGCCCCGGTGGCGCTGGCGGCGAGCCGGCCGCCGGCCCGGTCGATCTCCGTGGTGGTGATCTCGGTGGTGGTGGTCTCGGTGGTCGTGGTGGCGGTCGTGGTGTGCATCGGTTGCTCCTCGTCGGTGGGCGTCCCTTCTGGCCGCCGTCGGGGAACAGGACCGCTCGGTGCCGAGGTCCTTACGCCGATGCCGCAGATCCGGCGTGATTGAGTCGAACGGCCTACGTGGCAGCGCTGGCGAGCCCGACCTGTAAGGACGGGCGGTGTCACCGGTCCTTCTGGTCGAGCACCCGCCGATGGCGGGACCGGCAGTGAGGACTGTGCGATGGTGGACGACCATGACCGGCGGACGTGGCGGGAGCGAACGGGAGGGGACCGAGCGCGACGATGCGACGCTGGTGCTCGCGGCCCGCGCCGGCGACCAAGACGCCTTCACCGTGCTGTTCCGCCGGTGGTTCGATCCGACGTTCGACGTGGCGCGCCGGATCCTGCACGACGACGGCCTGGCTGCCGAGGTGGCCCAGGACACCTTCCTGGGGGCCTGGACGAAGCTGGACACGCTGCGCGACCCGCAGGCGTTCGGTGGCTGGGTGCTGCGCACGGCGCGCAACCGGGCATTGAACCGCCTCGACAAGGAGCGCCGCGCCCGACCGACCGACGACGAGGCACCGGAGCTGGCCTCGCTCGACGCGGGGGTCGACGTGGCCGCTGAGGTGGCCGGCTCCGAGCACCACGACCTGGTGTGGGCGGCGGCGGCTGCCCTCGGCGAGCGCGACGCCAGCGTCTTGGACCTGCACCTGCGGCACGGCCTCGGCCCAGGTGAGCTCGCCGAGGAGCTCGACGTCAGCCCGAACCACGCCTACCAGCTGCTGTTCCGGATGAAGGCCCGGCTCGGCACGGCCATCCGGGCCTGGGTGCTCTACCGGGACGGCTCGCCGCGCTGCGAGACCCTGGCCGGTGCGCTGGCGGCCGCGAGGATCGAGCGCTTCGGCGCCGAGGCGGTCAAGGTGATCGACCGCCACGCCTCCGGTTGCGACGTGTGCGAGCCCGAACGCGCCGCCATCCTGGCGCCGGAGGCGCTGTTCGCCGCCGTGCCGTTGCTGGTCGCCGCCGGCCCGCTCCGCGGTGCCGTGGTCGACCAGTTGCGCGCCGCCGGCGTGCCGCTGGGTGCCGATGCGACGACACCGCTGCCGCGTCCTGAGCAGACGCCTGCCGACGCCGGGCCGGGTGGCGACGGCAGCACCGTCGGCGGCTCCGGGGCCGCGTCCGCTGCCGAGGAGTCGCCTGCCCTCGACGACGTGGCGGCGGCCGAGGCGTCGTCGGCTCGCCGGTGGGTCGCCGTCGGTGCGCTCCTGCTGGCGTTGCTGGTGCTGGTCGGCGTGGGCGTGGTGCTCGCCGGCAGCGACGACGCCGACGTGGTGGCGGCCGGCGTCGAGGCCACCACCACCACGGTTGCCACCGCACCGCAGATCGGCACCAGCACGCCGCCCGGCTCGGCGCGGGCCGGATCGTCGAGCACGACGGCGCCGGCGCTGCCCCTCGGCGACGCCTCGACCACCACGACGGCTGCGGCGCCGCCGCCCACCACCTCGCCCACGATCGCCGCCCCGTCGACGTCGGCTGCCCCGCCGACCACGGCCGCGCCCACGACCACGGCGGCGCCACCGCCACCACCACCGCCGGCTCCGACGATCGATTCCTTCAGCGTCATGCCGGCGTCGGTGCCGGGTGGCGCCTGCCCGGGTGGCCAGTGGGCCGTCACGATGTCGTGGTCGACGTCGTGGGCGACGGCGGTCACGGTGCGGTCGCAGCTGGGCCCCACCACAGCCAGCGGCCCACCCGACCAGCCGAGCCAGGTGGTGTGCGCCCTCTCACCGGGTGAGGCGACAGGTCAGTGGGTGCTCACCGCCACGGGCCCCGGCGGCTCGGCCCAGCAGAACGCGACCTGACCGGCCCGGTGCTCGCCGCCGTGCCGGCACCCGGCGGGCTACAAGGCCCGGCCGGTCAGGTGGCGGGGTCGGCGACGAACGCGGCGAGGATCATGGCGATGAGGTTCTCCTGGAACCGCGCCGGTGACAGGCACGGGCGGGCCCGATGGATGGCATCGATCAGCCGCGCCTGGTCGGCGTAGGCGCGCACGGCGAACGCCGACAGGACGGCGACGCGCTCGATGCGCAGGTCCTCGGGGAGGGCGTCGAGGTGCGAGGTCAGGTGCTCGGCGCACCGGGCCAGGCTCGGCAGGTACTGCGTGACGTCCTGGGTGGCGGCGAAGTAGCGGGGGTGCCCGACGACCTGGCCCAGCAGCCGCAGGTGCCGGCGGCCGTCGAGGTCGTCCAGGGCCTCGGTGGCCGGTTCCAGCATGACCTCGAGCACGGCGCGCGGCGCCGGCGACGGATCGCCGGCTTCGAGCGCTTCGAGCAGCTCGGTGCGCCGGCGGTCCGGCTCGATCGTGGCGCGTTCGACGACGGCGCGGACGATCGACTCCTTGTCCCCGAAGTGGTAGTTCGCCGCCGATCGGTTGCGGTGCCCGCTGGCCCGGTTGATCATCCCGAGCGAGACGGCGTCCACCCCCTCCTCGTCGAACAGGCGCGCCGCAGCATCGAGCAGCGCCTCCTTGCCTAGCTGGGGACCCGTCATCGTTCGCTCCAGGTGTGCCGACCTCGCCAACGGCGAGGATAGGCACGAGGCGACGGACCTCGGGTGACCGCTCAGCGGGGCGGGACCGGCGTCGGTGCTCCGGCCCCGATGTAGCGGGCCGACGGACGCAGGATGTGGCGCTCGGCCGCCTGCTCGAGCACGTGCGCGCTCCACCCGATGACCCGCGAGGTGGCGAAGGTGGGGGTGAACAGCTCGCGGGGGACCCCGACCGTGGCCAGCACCACGGCGGCGTACCACTCGACGTTGGCCTGCAGCGCCCGTCCTGGTCGGGCGGCGGCGAGCAGGTCGACGATGCGTGCCTCGGCGGCGACGGCGAGGTCGACCAGCGGCCCGCCGAGGTCGCGCACCACCTGGCGCAACAGCCGCGACCGTGGGTCCTCGGTCCGGTAGACGGCGTGCCCGAAGCCCATGATCCGTTCGCCGGCATCGAGGTGGGCGCCGACGACGGCGTCGATGCGGTCCGGCGTGCCGATCTCGTCCAGCAGGTCGAGCGCCCGGCTCGGCGCGCCGCCGTGCAGCGGGCCCGACAGCGCACCGACGGCGCCGACCAGCGCCGCGCCCACGTCGGCGCCGGTGGAGGTGATGACGCGTGCGGTGAACGTGGAGGCGTTGAAGCCGTGGTCGATCGTCAGCACGAGGTACTGCTCGAGCGCCCGGACGGCGACCGGGTCGGGTTCGACGCCGTGCAGCTGCCACAGGTACCCGGCGGCGCCGTGCAGGTCGTCCCGTGGTGCGATCGGCTCGAGCCCGTTGGCGGCGCGCCACAACCCGGCGACGAGCGTCGGGGTGACGGCGGCGAGCGCCACGGCGTCGCGGCGTCGTTCGTCCGGGGTCAGATCGAGCACCGGCCGCAGCCCGGTGGCGGCGGCCTGCAGCGACAGCGCGGTGCGGAGCCCGTCGAGCGCGCCACCGCCGACTGCGGCGATGGTCGGGATGGCGGCCTGCACCGCAGGGTGTGGGCGGCGCAGCGCAGCCACCTCGTCCCGGAAGGTGGCCAGCTCGGCTGCGCTCGGCAGCCGGCCGTGGACGAGCAGGAACCACACGTCGTCGACGGTGCGGGTGCGGGCCAGCTCGGTGGCGTCGTAGGGCCCGTAGTGGAAGAACCCCTCCTCGCCGCGCACGTCGCCGACGGCGGTGTCCGCCACGACGACGCCCTTGAGGCCGGGCGGGACGTCGAGGGCGGTGGGTTGGGTGGTCGTGTGCATGGGGCGACCGTCGCGCCGTTGGTCATCAAGGTCAACATTGATTAGGGTCAACGTTGATGCCTCGCAACGTGCTGACCGCCGACCAGGTCGCCGCCCGACTGGGCGTGAAGGTCGAGACGATCTACGCCTACGTGAGCCGTGGGGTGCTCGGGCGCACCGTGGCCCCGGACGGCAAGACGAGCCAGTTCGATCCGGCCGAGGTCGAGGAGCTGGCGCGGCGTGGACGGCCACGGCAGGGTCGGCGGCGCGCCGGCGCCGTCGAGGTGGCGCTGGCCACCGGAGTCACCCGACTCGACGAGCGCGGCCTGGCCTACCGGGGCCATCGGGTGGACGACCTGGCGCAGGGCTCGACCTTCGAGGCGGTCGCCGAGCTGCTGTGGACCGGGGAGCTTCCCGCCTCGACCGACGCCAAGCTCTGGACGGCGCCGGCGTCGAACGTCCGGCTGGCGGCGGCGGTCACGGCACCGCTGCCGCTCGACGCCCCGGCGATCGGCCGGCTGGCGGTCGTGGCGGCGACGCTGGGCGCAGCCGTCGCCGATCGGGCCGATCATCGACCGTCAGCGGTGGTGCGGCTCGGCCGCGCGCTGCTGAGCACGTTCGCCGTGGCCCTGCCCGTCGCCGA
>JAGQTE010000488.1 GCA_020439175.1 Acidimicrobiales bacterium
CGGGCGGGCAGGCGCTGCGGTTGCGCCAAGAGGATCTGGTGCCGCACGGCCACGCCATCGAGGCGCGCGTCTGCGCCGAGGATCCCCTCGCCGACTGGGCGCCGAGCGCCGGACCGGTGCACCGCTTCGCCCCCGGACCGACCCCCGGCCTGCGCTACGACGCCGCCGTCGCCTCCGGCGCGGTCGTGGCTCCCGACTACGACTCGCTGCTCGTCAAGGTCATCGCGCACGCGGACGATCGGGTCGAGGCGACCCGACGGCTGGTACGGGGCCTGCGCGAGCTCGTGCTGCACGGGCCGGCAACCAACCGCACGTGGCTCGTCGACGCGCTGTCGTCCGAGGCGTTCGCCGAGGCCGAGACGCACACGGACTTCGTGGACCGCCACCCGGCCGTTCCCGACGACGACGACGCCTTCGCCCTCGAACGTCGCCTCCAGCGGCTCAACACCGTCGTGGGACCGCACCTGGCGGCGGCGGCGCTCGTCGGTCAGGTCGAGCGCCATGCCGCCAGTCCGTGGGCGTTCGCGCCGTCGAACTGGCGCAACGTCGGCGGTGCCGAGCGTTCCAGCGAGCTGGCGGGCCACGCCTGGCGCCTGCTCGAAGCGCCGCCAGGTGCGGCGGCGCAATCCGTGACGTTCCTCGTCGGGGCCGAGCCATGGCAGCTCACCTACACCCGGGCCGCCGACGACCATCCGCTGGAGCGCAAGCGACGCGCCGCCGGGTCCGGCGAGCCGACGAGCCTGTTCGAGGTGGCGATCAGCGGCCCCGGTGGCACGTACGCCACCCTGGTCGAGCTCGAACGCCTCGATGCCGGCCCGCTCACCCCCGGCCCGTCCACCTGGATGGTCCACGCCGGGCGGCGGGGCCAACAGGTCGAGGTGTGCCGCTACGACGACACGTGGTTCGTGAACTCGGCGCTCGGCGAGACGTGTGCGCGCGAGCTGGCACGCTTCGAACCGCTCGACGGTGACGACGGCTCGGGCGGGGTCGTGGCCCCGCTCCCCGGCCGCGTGGTCGCCGTGCTGGTCGCCGCCGGCGACACGGTGGCGGCCGGCGACGAGCTGGTGGTGCTCGAGGCCATGAAGGTGGAGCACCGCCTCTCCGCACCGGGCGCCGGCGTCGTCAGCGCCGTGCTGGTGGCGGTGGGTGACACCGTCGACGCCCACGCGCCGTTGGTGCATCTCGCCACCGAGGCGACCGAGACCGAAACGACCGATGCCGGACCGAGCGACACCGGGCCGGCGACGACGACCCCACCTCAGGAGCGCCCCGATGAGTCGTGACCCCGTCCGCATCGCCAACTGCTCGGGGTTCTACGGCGACCGGTTGAGCGCCGCCGCCGAGATGGTCGGCGGCGGACCGATCGACGTGCTCACCGGCGACTGGCTGGCCGAGCTCACCATGTTGATCCTCGCCAAGGACCGGATGCGCAACCCCGACGGCGGGTATGCCAAGACGTTCGTGGCCCAGCTGCGCGACGTGCTGGCGACGTGTGTGGAGCGAGGCATCCGCATCGTGTC
>JAGQTE010000051.1 GCA_020439175.1 Acidimicrobiales bacterium
CCGCCACCCGACCAGCTCCCAGCACCACCCACCGTGGACCCACACGACCGGTTCCTCCCCACCGGCGAACCCCTCACCACCTGGGCCCGCGACACCCTGCTGTCCTACTGGCTCAGCCTCGCCGCCTGAGCGGGTGCGGGCCTACTCGTCGGGCAGGTCGATGCGCGCCAGCCACAGGCCCGGCGCGTCGATCTCGGCCGGGGTCGGCAGCGTCCGCTCGGTCTCCCACAGCCGGTGCAGGCCCTCGGCCCCGGCGCGCTCGACGACGCCGGCGGCGAAGGCCTCGGCCCGGTCGTACTGCGCCTGGCCCAGCTCGAGCCCGAAGATCCGCTCGACGAGCCGGTCGGCACCGCTGGCCTCGACGCGTCGGCGACGCATGGCCTCGGTCACCTGGCCGTAGGAGCCGATCAGCGAGCCGCCGATCTCATCCATGACCCAGTCGACGTAGCCGACGATGGCGGCGACCAGCGCCTCGATCCGCGGGCGCAGGGCTTGCTGGCGCTCCGAGATCACGGCTCCGAGCAGCACCTCGGGGTCGCCCAGCATGGACTGGAGGTTCCCCATCGAGGACGGGTCGGTCGGATCGAAGCCGCCGAGCAGGCCGTCGAGCCCGCCGCCGGCGGCGTCGTCGAAGTGCGCCAGCCACTCGCGCAGCAAGCTGTCGAACGTCGCCGCCACGTGCGGCACGCTCAGCACGGCGTGGTGGCAGATGTCGCGCAGGCACACCCACAGGCGCAGGTCGTCGCGGGGCAGGCTCCAGTCGTCGCCGAACGCGTCGAGGTTCGCCAGCACGATGACCACCTCGTCGCTGCGGCCCGCTCGCGGGATCGGGAGCTCGTACTGACCGACCGCCCGCTGCGCCAGGTGCCCGACCATCGACCCCGCCGTCATCGGCAGCAGCGACGGACCGAGCAGCTTCATCAACGGCGCCATCCACGCCATCGGATCGTCGGGGTCGGACTCGTCGAGGTCGGGCTCGACGGTCATCGCCGACAGCCACGCCTCGAACAGCGGTCGGTAGGCGTCGAGCGTCCGGGCCGACCACTGCGCCCGGTTCACCGGGACGACCTGCACCCCGGCGCCGCTGTGGCCGACGACGAGCCCGGTGCGGCTCGCCACCTGGAGCTCGGCCACCCGCGCCAGCTGCTCGATCTCGAAGCGTTGGGTGGGATCGACGTTCGGCTCCGAGGCGCCGTCGGCCGCGACGCCGGCGGCGAACTGCTTGGCCAGATCCCAGCTCATCGGGCCCTGGCGCTGCATCATGCGGGCCAGGTCGCCGAACAGGGGTGGGAGGTCGCCGAAGGGGTCGCGGTCGTCTGGATCAGCCACACCGGCATGGTAGGCGGACGGCGCGGGTGATCCTCTCGCGACCGGCTCGGGCAAGAATGGCACCCGTGGCCGACCCCCGCTCCACCGCCATCGCCGTCGTCGGCGCCGATCGGGTGCTGGCGCCGCGCCTCGTCGCCGCCACCGACGGCGTGCTGGTGGCGCCCGGTCAGCCCTTGCCGGAGGGGGTGCGTCGAGTGGTGTGGGTCGGCCCTGCCAGCTCGTCAGCGCCGGCGCGCGAGCCCACCGGCACGGGCGTCGTGGCGGATGCCGCCGGGCTCACGGCGCTCCTCGAGCGCGCACCGTCGATCGAGGCGGTCGTCATCGTGTCCAGCGCCATGGTGTACGGCGCCGAGGCCGACAACGCCGTACCGCTGGCAGAGGATGCTCCCCGCCGGGCCGACCGGACGTTCGCTCCCGTGGCGCGCTTCGTGGCGCTCGAGGACGCCGCCTTCGCCTTCGCCGAGGCCCACCCGGACGTGGCGGTGTCGGTGCTGCGCCCGGCGCTGGTGGTCAGCGGCGAGCGGGCGCGCTGGCTCGCCGCGTCGCCGTGGTCAGGGCGTGAGCGCTACGCCCGCGACCTGGAGCCCCCGGTGCAGTACGTGCACGTGGACGACGTGGCCGCCGCGGCGGCGGCCGTCGTCCGGGCGTCGGGTCGGGGGGCGTGGAACGTGGCACCCGACGGCTGGTCGCGCGCCGAGCGCATCCGGGCCCTCGTCGGGCCCCGGGCGCGCGTCACGGTGGCGCCGGGGACGGCGGCCCGGCTGGA
>JAGQTE010000489.1 GCA_020439175.1 Acidimicrobiales bacterium
ATGTCCTGGGGGTTCCACATCTCCGACGTCGTGGCGGCGACGCCGTCGGCGCCGTTGGCGAGCGCCCCGTTGCCGGCGATCATCTGCTGGGTGCCGGCGCCGAGGTCGACACGGCGAACACCATGAGACCCGAAGTCGCTGACCAGCAGTCCGGTCGTGGTCCACACGACGCGTTGGGCGTCGAGGCCGACACCCAACGCGCCCGAACCACCGGTGCTGCCGGCGATGGTGAAGATCTCACCGTTCGCCGCACCCGCGGGTGGTGCCGTGGCGATGGTCGGGAGGAGGACTCCGATGACCACCGCCACGAGCACCACCGCTCCGGTGAGGGGCGATCGTGCGACACGGGAAGGCGTTGCGCTGTGCATGTCCGCATCGTCGGGCAGGTCGCGCTGCGGATCTCGACGTTCTGCCCGGTGGGTCAGCGACCCGCGCTGCGGATTCCACCGCCGAACCGGCCGCGCCCGCCGAGATCCCCGGTCGACCCCGCGCGACGTCACGATCAGGGGTTCCCTCGGCAGTTGACAAACTGACGACAGTTGTTACCTTGTCACCCGTGCCCAGCTCCGCCGATGCTTCACGCTCCGCACGCGACCGCCTCCTCGACGCCGCGGTCGACGTCGCCACCACCAACGGCCTGACCAAGCTCTCCGTCGGCGACGTCGCCAAGCGCGCCGGGCTCAGCCGCCAGACCCTCTACAAGCACTTCGCCAGCAAGGAGGACCTGGTCGCCCAGGCCGTGCTGCGCGAGACCGGCGCCATGGTCGAGCAGGTCGTCGCCGCCGCCGACGCCCACGAGGACCCCGAGGACTCGCTCGAGGCCGCCATCGCCACCATGCTGCGCGTGGCCCGCGCCCACCCGCTGCTCGACCGCCTGATCACGACCGAGCCCGAGGCGCTGCTGCCGCTGCTCGTCGGCGATCGCGGTCCGGTGCCCGGCGCCGTGCGCGCCGTCGGCGAGTCGGTCCTCGCCCAGCGCCTCCCGGACCTGGACCCCGCCGACGTGCACCGCGCCGCCGACGTGCTCGGCCGCCTGCTCGTGTCCTACGCCGTCGCCGCCCCCGACGAATCGCCCGAGGTCGTTGCCGCCTTCCTGGCCCGCACGCTCACCGCCGGCCTGACGTCCTCGGCCGACGCCTCCACCTCGCCCCGCTGAACCTTCCCCAGGAGGTCTCCCCATGGCAACGATCACCCACACCGTCGACGGTCGGTCCGAGACCTGGCGCGACCCCAAGCGCTACCTGTGGCCGCTGTCGCTCATCGTGCCCCTGCTGCCACTGCTGGCCTGGGTCGCCGTCGACGCCACCGGCTGGGACGCCTTCTGGTACGCCGGCCCGCTGTGGATCCTCGTCGGCGTGCCGGTCCTCGACACGCTCGTCGGCACCGACCGCGGCAACCCGCCGGAGTGGGCGTACGGCGCGCTCGACGACGACCGCTACTACCGGATCCTCACCTACCTGTACCTGCCGCTGCAGTACCTGACCTTCTTCTGGGGGCTGTGGATGGTCGTCGACGGTGGGCTGAGCCTGTTCGCCCAGATCGGGCTGACGCTCACGATCGGCGCCGTCGGCGGCATCGGCATCGCCAACGCCCACGAGCTCGGGCACAAGAAGGACAAGCTCGAGCGCTGGTTGGCCAAGGTCGTGCTGGCCCAGACCGGCTACGGCCACTTCGAGATCGAGCACAACCGCGGCCACCACACCCGGGTCGCCACGCCCGAAGATCCGGCGACCGCCCGCTTCGGTGAGACGTTCTGGCGGTTCTTCCCCCGCAGCGTCGTCGGCGGCGTCCGCTCCGGGTGGCGCCTCGAGAAGCAGCGGCTCACCCGCAAGGGCTCGAGCCCGTGGAACCTCCGCAACGACGTGCTCAACGCCTGGGTGATGTCGGTCGTGCTGTTCGCCGTGACCATCGCCGTGCTCGGCCCGGCCGTCATCCCGTGGCTGATCCTCCAGGCGGTGTTCGGCTTCTCGCTGCTCGAGGTCGTCAACTACCTCGAGCACTACGGCCTGCTGCGCCAGCAGGACGAGACCGGACGCTACGAGCGCACCCGTCCCGCCCACTCGTGGAACAGCGACCACATCGTCACCAACGTCGTGCTGTACGGGCTCGAGCGGCACTCCGATCACCACGCCAACCCGACCCGGCGCTACCAGACGCTGCGC
>JAGQTE010000490.1 GCA_020439175.1 Acidimicrobiales bacterium
ATCCGACGCGCCTGGCCCGCGGGCGTCTGGGCGACGCCGGCCAGCTCGAGCAGCCCGTCGACCCCGCCGACCGATGCGAGGCCCGACGTGGTGACGAGCAGCACGTCCGGTGCCGCCGCGACGAGGGCTTCGCTCGTGAGCGGCGTGAACGCCTCGTCGAGCCCGATGGCGGTGCCGGCGTCGCTGCCGCCGGCGGCGGCGATCATCGAGTCGGCCCCCGATCCGGGTCCGCCGAGCAGGTAGACGCCGGCACCGCCGCGCACGTAGAGGAACCCCACGCGTGGCGCTGCGACGCCGGCCGGCACGGTGCGCTGCACGGCCGCCAGCTCCGCGTCGGTGGCGGCGGCGAGCTCGGCGCCGGCGTCGGGCACGCCCAACGCCGTGCCGAGCGTCCGCATCCGGGCGCCGACGGCGTCGACGCTCGTCGGGGTCTCGACGACCAGCACCGGCACACCGGCGGCGCGCAGCTGGTCGAGCGCTTCGGGCGGCCCCGCGTCCTCGTGCGCCAGCACGAGCGTCGGCCGCAGCGACAGCACCGACTCGGCGGAGATGTCGTGGCCGGTGGTGACGAGCGGCAGGTCCGCCACCTCGCCGAAGGTGGCCGAGCTGTCGCGGCCGATGACGTGGTCGCCGAGGCCGAGGGCGAAGACCAGCTCGGAGAGGCTGCCCCACAGGGGCACGATGCGCGAGAGCTCGGTGATGGTGACCTCGGTGCCGGCGGCGGAGGGCACGGTCACCGGCACGTGCGGCACGACATCGGTGACGATCGGCGCCGGCAACGTGCCGACGACGCCGCCGACCGTCGAGGCAGCGCCGCCGTCGGCCGTGTCGCCGCCCTCGCCCGAGGGCGCGGTTCGGGCGCCCGACCCGCAGCCGGCGGTGACCAGCAGCGCGAGCACGATGGCCGTCACGACGGCGGTCGCACCGCGGCGCGTCGCCCTCACGAGGTGCTCCGGCGACGGGCGACGACGACCACGGCGGCTGCCGCCCCGGCGAGCACGAGTCCGCCGAGCACGACGGCCAGGGCCGGCGAGCTCGAGGGGTCGGCGACGAGGTCGGCGTCGGGGAGGGCGACCTCGTCGTCGGCCGTCGGGGCGTCCCGGGTCGAGCCGGCGGTGACGGCGGCGAAGGCGATGGGGACGACGAGCTCCTGCGACCGGTCGGTGGGGCGTCGGTCGTCGTTGCGCACGACGACGGCGCACGCGACCTCGCGGCAGTCGGTCCCGGCGGGATCGCCGAGGTCGTGGTGGGCGAACACCGTCACCTCGAACGCTCCGTCCGGGCCGAGCGTGCCGGCACCGGCGGGAGGCGTGGCGGCGGCGGCCGGATCGAGCGGGGCGACGACGTGGGCGGCCGCCTTGGCCGGTCCGGCGGCGATGGCGGACGTGGCGCATGCCGTGGGCGGCTCGCCGGTCGGGGGCACGGCGCAGACCTCGACGTCGAGGCTCTTGTCCGGATCGAAGCCCCTGCCGGTGATCACCACCGGCCGCCCGTCGACCGGGAGCGGTTCGCCGCTGTCGAGCTGCACGGTGCGGGTCCCGTCGGTCACGCCGGCGCCGTCGTCGGTGGGCCGGGTGCTGGGCGCGGGGCGGGCGACGTCGACCGGCGCGGTCGTCGTCGTGGTGGGCGGCGCGGTCGTCGTGGTGGTTGCGGGCGCGGTGGTGGGGGGCGGCGCCGACGTCGGCGCGGCGACGGCGGCGAACGTCAGCGGCAACAGGACGTCCTGGGAGCGGTCCGAGGACCGGGTGTGATCGTTGCGTGTCGTGACGGCGCAGGCGATCTGGCGGCAGTCGAGTCCGCCTGGGAGGTTGGCCGACACGCGCAGCTGGACCTGGAACGAGCCGCCGGGGCCGTACGGCGCGGTGAGGCCCGACGCGTACGACGGCGGGTCGTTCGTGATCCACGACGACGACCCGGACGCGCCGCTGCGGTCCTCGCCGCCGCCGCAGGGTGTCGGCACGCCCCCGCCGGCGGGGATGGCGCAGATGGCGACGTAGATGCCCTTGGCCGGGTCGTAGCCGGTGCCGCGCACGGTGATCGTGTCGCCGGCCGGGTCGATCGGGGCGGTGCGGTCGGCGGAGAGCGTCTTGCTCCCGACGGTCACGGACGGGTCGGCGGCGGCGACCGGCCCGGGCGCCACGACCATGGTCAACGCCACCGCCAGCACGGCCGCTGCGCCGGTGCGAACCATGGCGCGCCGCGTGGCCGGACCAGTTGGACCGGCCGCCTGTCTGGCGACGTGACTGTGACCTGTGCACTTGACCTTCTGCATATAGTTAGGTTTACCTAACACATCGACCGATCGAAAGGCAACCGTCGTGCAGCTCTCGTCCCTCCCCGAAACCGCCCTCTCGGCGCGCGTGCGCACCGCAAGCTGGGCCGCGCACGGCGATGCCGAGGGGAGCGGGTTCATGGCGCAGCTCATGGCCGGCGAGCTGCCGGCGGAGTCCTTCGCCCAGCTCGTCGCCCAGCAGTGGTTCCTCTACGACGCCATCGAGACGGCGGCCGTCGGCGTGGCGGATCCGGTGCTCGACCGGGTGGCGATCCCCGAGGTGGCGCGTGCCGCCGCGCTCGCCGCCGACGCCGCGCACTGGTTCGGTCCCGACTGGCGCGACGTCGTGTCACCCCTTCCGGAGACGGTGCAGTACTGCGACCGGGTGCGGACCGTCGCCGGGACCTGGCCGCCCGGCCTCGTCGCCCACCACTACGTTCGCTCCATGGGCGACCTCTCGGGCGGACCGATGATCGGCCGGGCCGCGGCCAAGGCGTACGGGCTCGGCGGCGAAGGCGTCGCCTTCTACCGCTTCGCCGACCTCGACGACGGTCCGGCGTACAAGGCGCGCTATCGCGAGCTGCTCGACGAGGCGCCATGGTCGAGCGAGGACCAGGACCGCTTCATCGACGAGGTGCTCGTCGCGTACGCCCTGTCGACGGCGATGCTGGACGCGCTGGCATGAGCGCCCCGCTGCCCTTCGGCGACGAGGTGGTCGATGCGATCCGGCGCCACATGAACGCCGACCACGCCGGCGACAGCCTGGCGATCTGTCGAGGTCCCGGCGGGCGTCCCGACGCGGTGACGGCCCGGTTCGACGGCTTCGACGCCGACGGCGCGGACTTCTCCGTCGAGGTCGGCGGCATGTGGGAGCCGCTGCGGATCCCCTGGGCTCGCGCCGTGCGCGAGCGGGCCGACGTGCGCGCCGAGCTGGTGCGTCTCACCGAGATGGCTGCGGAGACCGCCGACCCACATCGGTAACAGATCGGTTACCATCACCGGCGTGACCGCGGCCACCGATCCGGGAGACGCCTTCGAGGCGCTGGGCGATCCGAACCGCCGCGCCATCGTCGAGCTGCTGCGCGACGGGCCCCGCTCGGTCGGGTCGCTGGCCGAGGCCATGCCGATCAGCCGGCCTGCGGTGTCGCGCCACCTCCGCTTGCTGAAGGAGGCTGGCCTCGTCACCACCGAAGCGGTCGGCACCCGGCACCTGTATCGCCTGCACGACGACGGGATCGCCGCCGTGCAGGCCTACCTGCTCGGCGTGTGGGGCGACGCGGCGGGGCGGTTCCGTCTGCTGGCCGAGAACACGACCGACGACGCTCGGGGTCGGTGATGATCGAGCCGCTGACCCTCACCTTCGAGATCGACTGCGACCCGTCGCACGCCTTCTCCGTGTGGACGGCCCAGATCGACCGCTGGTGGCCGCGGGGGCACAGCGTCTCGGGCGACCCGACGGCGATCGTGCTCGAGCCGGGGGTGGGCGGACGCATCTACGAGGTGACGGCCGACGGCACCGAGATCGATTGGGGCGAGATCACGTCGTGGGATCCACCCGACGCCTTCGGCTACCTGTGGCACATCCGGCGCGACCGGTCCGACGCCACCGACGTGGCGCTGCGGTTCGCGCCCACCGGCGACGGGCGCACGCGCCTCGAGATCGTGCACACCGGCTGGGAGCGGCTCGGCGCCGGCGCCCAGGAGTGGCGCGACGCCAACCGCAACGGCTGGGGCGGGCTGGTGCCGCACCTCATCGCCTACATCGGCGCTTCGGCCGATCCGGGAACCACCACCACACAGGAGTGAACGACATGGCTGGAAGCGGCGACGGCACGGCGGAGGACCCCTGGGTCCTGCAGACCCCGAGCGGCGGGTCCGAGTACCAGCTCTGGCGCGACCCGGAGGCGGACCCGCCGGCGCTGGTGTGCCAGGTCGGCTCGACGCAGCTGCGGTACCACCTCAGCGCCATCGAGGACCTGCACGCCATGCTCGTGGCCCACGGCGACTGGATGCTGCTGGGCAACGCCGACGAGCAGAAGCCAGCCAAGGACGGGACGGTCGAGGCGTGGGCGCGCTCGGAGGACAACCCGGTCGGCGGCTGGTACGGGCTGCGCAAGGGCTACCGCGGCCGCTTCGCCAACTACGTGCCGCCGGTGCTCGAGCACCTCGGGTTGGCCGAGGTCGAGCACAACGCGCGCAACAACCGCATGCGCGCCGTCTGAACGACGGCGCGCCGCGCCGCATGGGGGTCGACGTCGTCGCTCGCTACGGTGCTGGTGGTGGAGCGGCGGTTCGACAGTCGACGCGGGGGAGCGCGACGGGGCGATGAGCGCATCGTCGCCGTGCTGCGTGCGACGCCGATCTTCGCCGCCCTCCCGGTCGAGGCGGTGCGCGACCTGGCCTCGCTGGCGCGGGCACGTCCGGTGCGCGCCGGCGCAGCGGTCGTGGAGGACGGCGGGGGCGACGACGGGGTGTTCGTCATCAGCATGGGGCGGTTCGCCGTGGTGGCCGGTGGCGAGGTCTGCGACGAGCTCGGCCCGGGCGATCACTTTGGTGAGGTCGGCTGGTTGTACGGCACCGAGCGCACGGCGTCGGTCGAGGCCATCGTCGACGGCGAGGTGCTGCGGCTGACGGGCGCGCAGCTCGACGCGTTCGTGCGCCGCTTCCCGACAGCGCGCGCCGCCATCACGGCGGAGGCCTCCCGTCGCTACGGCGACACCGCTCGTCGTACCGACGACACGACCTGACGGGACCGCTGCTCAGGCGAACAGCGCCCGGGCGTCTTCGGCCTCGGCGACCAAGGCGTCGGCGTCGGGACGCAAGAGGACGCCGGCGGCGACGGCATCGTCGGCCGACGATCGGAAGGCGTCCAGGTAGTTCTCGAACGTGCCGTAGCGCTCGACCAGGGTCGGTTGGTCCCAGGCGATCGTCTGCCCGAACAGGACGCTCAGGTCGCCTCGGCCGTGGGTCAGGTCGTCGATGGTGCCGCCGTGCGGCGGGTCGCCGGTGATCGTCGCCACCGGGACGTCGACCAGCGGGGTGCGGACTCCGCCGAGCGCGATGCCGGCGGCGTCGCGGGCGATGACGAGCGCGTCGGGCGTGTCGACGAGCTCGATCCGATCGGCGGTCGGGGGCGGCGGACCGCCGGCGGCCCAGGCGACGAGGTGGTGCACGGCCGCCTGGACGACCTCGTGATGGGGGCCGGTGTTGATGGGCTCGGTGCAGCCGAGGAGGGCGCCGATGGTGCCGTCGCGGGGGCCGCCGAGCATGCAGCGCAGGGCGTGGGCGTCGGCGTGCGCCGTGCCGGCGACCTCCCACGTGCGGATGCGGTCGGTGTCGGGTTGGCGGGCGTGGGCGTAGGCGAGCAGGGTCAGGTCGGTCTCGGCCTCGAACACGAAGACGGGGACGTCGAGGTCGGTGCGGATGCGCACGGCCCGTCGGGCGACCTCGGCCGGGTCGAGGGTGCGCACGCTGGTGAAGTCGCCGTCGAGCGGGGCGACGGTGGCGCCGCGGCTGTGGACCAGGAAGGCGTCGAACGCGGGCGTGACCGGATGCAGGGCGTTGGCGACGGTCGAGAGGAAGATGGCCGACTGCGATTCGCCGACGGCGAGGACCTGGGTGACGTGCAGGTCCCCGAGGAGGCGTTCGCCGCCGGGGCCCTGGGCGGCGCGTCCGACCTGGGTGAAGATGTCGAAGGCGTAGGCGTCGCCGGGATGCGTGAGCGTGCCGTAGCGCTCGGGGTCGATGTGGCGCAGGCCGGTGGTGTCGGTGACGGCGTGCGTGGCACGGGCGGCCTCGGCGTCGACGTCGACCTCGAGGAGCGTGGCGCCGCCTTCGACGCCCTGCGCCTGGGCGCTGACCCCGATGTAGGCGTGGCCGGCGCGTCCGATCTCGGTGGCGAGGTAGGCCCAGTCGGGGGAGGCCTCGATGGCGCTGACGTTGAACCACTCGACGATCACGGTGCCGCTGAAGGTTGCCGGATCGGTGGGCCGGCGGACGAGCACCCGGGTGCGGTAGGGCGCCTCGCCGGCGGGGGTGGCCTGCCAGTGGCCGTCGGCGGGCTCGTCGGCGCTCGTGTAGCGGGTGGCGGTTCCGGCGACGAACAGCTCGTGCTCGACGTAGCCGTCGGGGAGGGGCACGGCGGGTTGCGGGAGGACGGTGCCGTCGCCGTGGTGGGGCGGTGGACCGATGTCGGTGGGCGTCGGCCCGTCGGCCCGGCGGCGGTGTGTCGTCGTGCTCATGGCGCTGCATCCCCTCTGCCGGTCACCGACGGTATCGCCCGTGGCCGATCGTCGGATTCGGTGCGCCGGCGCCGATCGCCGAATTCGGCGGGTGCTTGCAGTCTCGCCAAAGAAGCCTCGGCTGACCTGGGCCGATGTCGGTTCGGTCGCCTCGGCGCCGAATCGGTACCGAATCGGCGCCGACGGCGCGGCGAACCTCCGCCGGCCGATGGTTGCTGTCGCCCTCACGACGTCGCCACGCGCATCGAGTGAGTAGACGTGCTGCGCCATGCACGCGATCTGCTCACTCGATTCGGTGGTGTGCCGGGCGCGGTCGGCGAACGCGCTCATGGATGGACGCGGGAGCGCCGGCTCTGGCTAGCGTGCCGAGCCATGGCGAACGAGTCGATGCGGCAGACCTGGGCGACCGGCGCCGACGGATGGGTGCGCAACGAACGCATCTTCGACGCCGCCCTCGCTCCCTTCACCGACGCGATCGTCGGCGCGGCCGACCTGGCGTCGGCGTCTCGCGTCCTCGACGTCGGCTGCGGCGCCGGCACCCTCGTGGAGGCCGCCCTCGCCGCCGGCGCCACCGACGTGGTCGGCATCGACATCTCTCCGGCGATGGTCGCCGCAGCGATGCGCCGAAACCCCGCGGCCACCATCGTCGAGGCCGATGCCCAGACCGCCGACCTCGCCGCCGTCGCGCCCGGCGGCGCGCCGTTCGACCGGGTGATCTCCCGCTTCGGGGTCATGTTCTTCGCCGATCCGGTCGCCGCCTTCGCCAACCTGCGCAGCGCCTGCGCGCCCGGCGCCCGACTCGCCGTCGTGTGCTGGCGCGCCGACGAGCGGGACATGTTCGTCGCCGGCATCGAGCCCCTCCTGCGTCGCGCCGCGTCGGCCCCGCCGGCGTTCACCCCCGGCGCTCCCGGACCGCTCGGACTCGGCGACCCCGACACCATCCGTGCCGTCGTCGCCGGGGCCGGCTGGCAGGACCTCGGCATCGATGCGGTCGACGGGGACTGCTGCTACTCCCTCGACGGCAGCGACGGCGTGGAGGAGCGGATCGCCATCCTCACCAGCGGTTCGGTCGGCCGTGCCCTGGTGGAGGACGTGGTGGCGACCCACGGGCCCGACGCCGTCGACGAGGCGTTGGATGAGATCCGGGCCGAGCTGCACCAGCGCTTCGCCGGCGACCCGGTCCGCCTGACCGGGCACACCTGGCTGGTCACGGCAACGGCCTGACCCCGTCGGCTCCGGTCGACACGTACCAGACGCTGGCCGCCGAGGCGGCGCCGATCGTGACCAGCATCACCACGCTCAACATGGCGAAGGCGATCGCCAGCTGGATCTGCAGCGCGCTCAACGCCAGCACGACCAGGAGCACGCCGACGCCGAGTGCCGGCACGACCAACGGCGTCGCCACCACCAGGCTCCGCCCGAGGGTCATCGCCCACCGGCGGTCGATGTTGCGCCACCCGTCGCGCAGGCAGCGCCAGCCGCCGGCGCCGAAGCGATGCCCGTGCGCCTCCACGGCGGCGACCGGCACCAGCAGCAGGCGGCTCAACAGCACCACGGCGACGCCGGTCGCCAGCATCGCCACGGGAGCGGCGATCAGCCACGAGGCCGAGGCCGCAACGCGAACGGGCAACCACACGAGCGCCCACACGACGAGCGTGACGCCCGCCCACACGAGCGCCAGGCGCGGGGCGGCGCGGGCGGCGCGCCCCGCCAGCGTCCGCACGCCGGCCGGTTCGCGCCGTGCGCGGCTGGCGACGGCGGCGACGGCGTAGGCCTGACACCACGCGCCGATCACGAACCACACCGCCCAGGCGACGACCACGTCGCGCCCGAGGTCACGGCCCGAGTCGCCGGCGCGCGCCCACAGCCGATCACGCACCAGATCGACGCTGCCCGACCAGCCGGCGTCCCAGTACTCGTTCGGCGTGTAGAGGTCGCGCAGCCCGAGCAGGTCCCAGTCGCCGAGCAGACGGGCGGCGACGATCCCGGTCACCGCCACCAGCGCCACGCCCGTCACCACGAACGCCCCGAGCAGGTGCGGTGTCGCCCGCCCCAACGTCGACCAGCACAGCCGCAACACGACAGGTAGTCCAGCACGGTCGAGGGCCCGCGGTCGTCCCGCGGCGGTCGAGGCCGGCTAGAGCGGCTTCCACTCCGGGTCGCGCTTGTCCATGAAGGCCACGGCCGCCTGCGTCATGTTGCCGGTGAAGGTCCCGAGCACCTGGGTGCGGTTCTCCAGCTCGATGGCGTGCCGCAGCGACGGCGCGTCGATGCCGAGCCACATCCCCCGCTTGGTCATCCACCGCCCGTACTCGGTGGTGGCCGCCACCTGCGTCGCCAGCTCGAGCGCGGTCGGCAGCAACGCCGCCTCGTCGTCGACCAGGCGGTTGAGCAGCCCGAACGCGTCGGCCTCGGCGCCGCTGACATGACGACCGGTCAGCATCATCTCGGCGGCCCGGGTCG